>JBIPNX010000386.1:0-2906 GCA_044378145.1 Flavobacteriales bacterium
GATGAAATTACCAACCTGCGCCCATCGTTAATAATGGTTGGGGTCATAACCATCATGGGTATTATGGCCTGCTGTTCGGGTAATGTATATTCTTTCAAACTACGGTCGAGCATGCCTTCGGTATTCTTTATTAATTGCTCTTCAAAAGAATAGCCACGGTCTTTAGTGTACCTGTAGCCATTGTAATCAAATTTTTGCAGGCGGATAAACATATCGTTAAACGCTATAGATACAGCCATAGGGTTTAGTAAATCTTTACCCATATTATCGGCATACTTTGGCGAATAAATATTAGCTAACTCATTCCGTTGTTTACGTAAATAGAGCTCCCGCAAATAAGCCAGCCCAAACATACCGCCCGATGAGCCTGTACTAAACACCGTATTTTTAAGTAACTGGCCATTAGTAAGACTATCTGCCACCTGCATAGAATAGAACGTCCACAGGGCAGCTTTAAGGCCACCACCGCTGGCACTCATTATAACTAGTCGGGGCTTTTTATTTCCGGTTGTATCGTGCTTGCCAATCCATTTTTCTAAAATCTTAATGGTTTCGCGCTTATCGTCGTTATATATCTTTTGCTTACTGCTTGGATTGAATAATGAGTCGCCGCTATATAAGGCCTGCTCACCTGTATAATTCAATCCATAAGCATAGTTTTTGGTGCGAAAAAAATCGTAGCTGGAAAGAGCGTTAACCAATAACGCCAGCGCAATAACTACGGTAGATGTCCACTTACGAAAGAAGGCATACAGCGCTCCTGATAGCATTACCAGCATGGTAACCATCATAAAAATGCAAGCGCCTGCAGGTATCATCAGGTATTTATTTTCACGATAAGCGCCAAATAAAATAAGGCTGGCAAACAACAACAGGGTAAAAATAAAAGCTGAGTTATGGTTTTGTCGGAACACCTTTAACAGTACAGCCCTTTCGTAATGGTCGGTATCGCGGGCAAGGGCCATGCGGTACGGATGTATAAGGTAGGTTTCAACGTTCCAGTCAGCTTCGGTTTTATACGTCTCATTAACGTTCTTCCACTTCATATCGCTCTTTAAATGGAGCTTCCTTACCTTTAAGTGGGCAATATGCTTTTTAGGCTCTTTACCATAATGGGCCTTAGAAATATGGCTTATGTCTTTATTAGTAGAAAAGAAATAAGTCATAGTTAAACTAATGAACACAAATATTCCAAACAGGTACGAGGCAATAAACAACAGGTTTTCTAAATTACTGCCAAACTCGTTATTATACCTGAACATAAACATGCTGTATGCATGAACAAGAATAAAGGCCATTGGTAAAAACGAGTTATTTACCGAGAATTTATAGAAAGGGTTGGAGAGTGTCGCTATAAAAGAGAACTTTCGACAGTCGGTTATATAAGTAGTAATATGAAATGCCATTATAAACCCGCCACAGGCAAGGCCCATAATAAAGTACGACCAAAAGTTAACCTCGCCCAGGTACTCAGGGTCTAAAAATAAATACGGCACTCCGTATTCCCTGCCTAAACTATTGGTAACATAGCCGAACAATAAAAACCAGTAAAGCAGCATAATATGGTTACGGCTAATATGAACCCATAAAAGCTGCAGAGGAAAAAAATACAAAGTGCGTTGCACCCATTGCTTTTTACTAAAATCGCGTGGGCTCATTACGTTGGCTGTATAAGATTAAAAGTAACTGACTTAATTTATTTTACGGCAAATGGTAACACTTAGTTATTACCAACGTAATTAACATTCAATTTGGCCTATGACCATAAAAATTAACCGTACGGGTATATTTTTACTAGGCACGCTTATTATATATGCCTTTTACCTGCAAGACAGGCTTAAGATAGTACTTTACGGTACTATTACTAGAGGTACAATAATTAGTGTTGATGACGTAAAAGGTGATTTATGGGCGAACAAAAAGTTTGACCATGGCACCTGTGCTGTTTACGAAGCTCCCGGCATGGGCACATACTATGCCGATAACCCGGACCGTGATTTGTACCTAGGGAGAAAAGTAGACGTTATCTATTTGAATAAAAACCCGGGAGTGGCCTACATCTATAATTTCTACAACTTTTGGTTAATAGGGTTGCTTATGACTATTATACCTATGGTACTATGGTTTTCGTTCGCGTTGGGGTATGTAAATCCCAATAAGATAATCACACTGAAAATACCTTAGGCTACACTAGCCAGCTGGGTTTCTTCTTTATTATTGAATTTCTCGATTACGCCTGTGTAATAAAACTGCCTTGCCCATTGGCGGTAACGCCCAACAGGCCCATCGCCTTTAGCCAGTGCAGGGTTATCCATATATACTTTGTTTTCCCATATTTTAAAGTCCTGGGCAACATCGTGCGCATACCCTTTAAACGCCTGGCGTAAAGCAAACCATGTTATAATTTTTTTAGGCACTAAAGCCAGCAACGGGTTTATTTTACCGGGGTTCTCTATTGGTTTTATAGACATGCCTATCTTCAGGTTGATATGTTCCCCATCAACCGGCATAGGAAAAACATACTGGCGCGAGCGTACTCCAAGCTTAGGCAGAATTACTTCAACAAAAGAATATCCTAAACCATGCGCATGCAGTTCAATCTCTGCACGTAAATCTTTTCCCCAACCCATTGGCGCCTTACGGCTGAAAGCATAAACAGCATTAAGATAGGGTCCGTCAACTTTAGCTTCGCGCAATACTTCAATATCAGTATACTCATGCACTACCGCAAAGTGGCCAAGGTCTAAACATTCTCAGTAGTTTCCTGCGGGTGGCTGCGCAACTTAAAGTCAGTGGTCATAATCTCTGTCCACCCATCGTTGCTAACTTCAGGCACTTCCCATTCAGGGGCATTGTCTTTAGCATCGTGCCAAAGCAGTATAAAGCCATTGCGTTCGCGCAGGTGG
>JBIPNX010000387.1:0-2904 GCA_044378145.1 Flavobacteriales bacterium
TATGGTTTCAACCTTAGCCTCGGGGGTTAATTCCTTTATAACTGCGGCATCAACACTGCTAATGGCTGCAACACCATTGGGTTTGGCAAATATCTTTTGCTCGTACCTAAGCAACTGCCCTACCATTATTTGCAGGTAGTACGACCGTAAGAAATTCTGTGTATGGTCGGCCATGCGCTGCCAGATTAGGTGCTCTACATTATGTGCACGCAGTATAATTTTTGCGTTGCTGTATTGTCTTATTGTTTCAATATATGGCGTAACGTAAATACTTTCTAGCAGTATCACATCAAACTTTTCGGCTTGCAAAATTTGAATTAAGCGGGCTTTTAGCTTATCAGAAACAAAACGCTTTAGGATGTATAAATCACCTTTAAAAAATGAGCCCAGCAATGCAAGTGGCTTAATCTTAGTATCAATAAAAACAGCTTCAGCATTGGTTTCCTGCTTGTAGGTATCGCTTAGCTTATCTTTTTTAAAAGGGTGTTTAGCCGTTTCAATACTAACAACCTTAACCGTATGCCCTGCATCTATCAATCCCCTGGTTAAAGCATGCATGGCAATGGTACCGCCATCAACAGTTGGAAAAGGGGGTTTATTACACAGTTGCAGTACCCTCATTAAGCTTGCTTGTTGTTATCCTCTTCCGCACCCATCATCTTGTTCCAGGTTTTGGTAGGAAGTATTTTCCTAAAAATACGCATATACCTTTCCGAATCGAACAAGGCAGAATCGGTAGTGGCTTTATAAGTTAGATAAATACCTAAAGGCAATAGTACCGAAGGTGCCAACCACATACCCTGGAATGCTGAAAGCACTCCTCCCTTGGCAAATTTTTCTCCTGTGATGCTTATAATGTGGAAGGTGATAAACAAACAAACCGACACTACCATTGGCAGGCCTAACCCGCCTTTGCGAATAATAGCACCTAATGGGGCTGCAACAAAAAACAGTACCAAACAAGCAAACGACAGGGTAAACTTACGGTGCCACTCAACCTCGTGCCTTGCTATGTTCTTTTGCACCATAGCAGTATCATTTACGCTGTTTTCTATAATGGCTTTAGAACTGCGGGCTATATTAGCTGCGGTTTCTAAAATACGCATGCTCTCAGGCTTTGGAATGCTGTCTAACAAGTTCTTCTTAGCAGTAATCTTAACCGGTGTAATCTCCGGCCCCTGATGCTCAATGTATATTTGAAAGTACCTGTAGCCCCTTTGTACATTGCGTGCGGTATGTTCTATTCCCCTTTTCAGCTCCGATTCCAGCGTGTCTTTTGTTTGCTCCAACTGGTCAAGGTTCATCATTTGGGCATTGTCTTTAAACAGGCTCTCGTCGGTGCGCTTTAAGCCAAAGTCTTCCATGCTCATAATAAACACCAGCTTTTTAAAGCTTTCGCGCATGTAAGGGTCATCGGCCCTGTTTACCTTGTAAAAATCGTTACCACCATTCTTTTTGGTTTTAGACCTAACCTCGTTATACGAGTTTCCATCGTACAGCGTGAGAACCATTTTGGTTTTATCGGGCGTAAGGCCCATGGTTCCTTTTTTAGCAACGGTTACCGATGTGTTGCCATTTTCTGCTGTATGGTCGTAAACTACAATATCATTAAGGGTTTTACCATCGTCAGTCTTTTTATTTACCCTAATAATATAGCCGGTTATCTCACTATTATAAACACCCTCTTTAATATTAAGGGTGGGCTTGCTTTTACTTACATCGTAAAGCAGCGATTTCATTTTAAGGTTTGCATAGGGCAGCGCGTAGTTAGAGAAAAAGAACGCCCCTACACATATCATTGCCGAAACCACTATCAGAGGCTGCATAACCCGCTGTAACGATACCCCTGCTGCTTTAAAAGCTACCAACTCGTAATGCTCGCCCAGGTTACCAAATGTCATTAGTGATGAAAGGAGGATTGCCAGCGGAAGCGCCAACGGCACAAGGCTGAATGATGCATATAATAACAACTCGGCAATAATGCCCCCATCCAGGCCCTTACCAACCAAATCGTCAATATACTTCCATAAAAACTGCATTAGCAGCACAAACAGGGCTATAAAGAACGTTAGTACAAACGGCCCTATGTACGATTTGATAATGAGCTTTTGATATGTTTTGATTAAAACCATCCTGTTGCAAAGGTAGTGCTAACTAATGCACAATGAAAAATTCAGAATGCAGAATGGGTACTAAACGTAGAAAACTAAAAATCATTATGCATTATGAGCCAATGGCATGCATAAGTTTATGTATCTGGTTATTCCAGTACAGTATACGGCTTTGTTTTTCGTCAGCCTCAACAAAATCAGTAACAATAAGGGCAACATCGTTAGTAAGCTCATCAACCTCTATGCGGTATTCAAAAAACACACCGTCTTCTTCGTCAGCATCCCATTTAAGGCGTAGCAAAGCATTTTCTTTTTGAGTAAGGAGTTGGGCAGTTTCTACACTACCATCCCACTTAAAGCTATACTCTTTGTTGCGTATGTTAGCATCATCGCAAAACCATTCAGACAACCCGCTTGGGCTGGTTAACATATTGAAAATAATCTTTGGAGACGATTTTATAGGGTACTCAAGGCTTATTTGCTCCTTGGTATGTTTTACTGCTTTTGCCATATTTCAACCGTTTGGTTCAACTCAACATTCAATAGTATTGGATATTTTTGAATAAAAAAAACAAAAAGTGAAATATTTTCACAACTGCACGCTACAAACCAATAACTGCAAGGCATACAAAATTTTCAACTAATACTTTTTATTGATATTTGCGTTAAATAGAAAATACTTTCTATATTTGCAGCCCTTTTTGGCGAGGTAGCTCAGTTGGTTAGAGCACAGGATTCATAACCCTGAGGTCACGAGTTCAACTCTCGTCCTCGCTACGAAATAACCCTCGGT
>JBIPNX010000388.1:0-2900 GCA_044378145.1 Flavobacteriales bacterium
TTTCAGTTTCATAATCATGGTAAAGTAGCAGAAGTAATTTCCAATGCTATTATCATATCCTCAGGCCAGGATGTTCTGGATTTAATTTACAATCCTTCCCTTACTGATGTTAACGGAATTATCCTGCATCAGGAAAATATTATTCATGCATTTTTTGAACTGCATACTGGCATTGCGGGCGACGTATTGCAAAAGTTTGTAAACTACCGATGCCGCCTGGCTATAGTAGGCTCTTTCACAAGTGTTGAAAGCAATAGCCTGCAAGATTTTATACGCGAAAGCAACAAAGGAAAGAGCGTATACTTTGCTGAAAATTTAACAGAGGCGGTAACAGCTTTAGCTTAAATTTACGCATGCTCCGTAAAATAAAAATCACTTTACTAACCCTCCTTTCTATCGTGCTATTATTCCTGCTACTGGCCATTGGTGTGCCGTATATTAACTTTACGGGAACGTCTACTGACGATAACCCAAACAAGAAAAACGTTATAGTAATTGCCCACCGTGGAGCTTCGGGCTTAGCACCCGAAAATACCATAGCATCGTTTAAAAAAGCAATGGAGTTTAACGTAGATTTTATAGAATTAGACGTACACGTATCGAAAGACGATAGCCTGATTGTAATGCACGATTATAACGTAGAGCGCACCACCAGTGGCGAAGGAGATATAGAAGACCTTAACTATAACTACATCAAAACCCTTGATGCAGGCAGCGAATTTAAGCCTGAATTTAAAGGTGAGAAAGTCCCCACTTTGGATGAAGTAATCAAACTATCGGGAGGAAAAACCAAAGTATTGATAGAACTAAAATGGCCTAAAGATGGGCTTTATAAAGACCTGGTTAAAAAGGTTGTTGCCTGCATAAGAAGTAATAAAGCAGAGAGCTGGGTAGTGATACAATCGTTTGAAGTTGCCTACCTTGATGAGATGCATTCGCTGGCTCCCGACTTAGAATGCCAGCAATTAATTATAGCGCCTAAAGGCATAATGCCAATGCACGTAACACGTAAATTAAAGGGTGGAAAATTTACCCCGCTGCCGTATGTAACATCGGTAAACCCGCACCACATGTTTGTTACCAAATCATGGGTAGAGAAGATGCATAAGGAACATAAAACGGTTTATCCATTTACCCTAAATACCGAAGAGAAAATGCGTAAGGCCATTAACCTGGGTGTGGATGGTATTATTACCAATTTTCCTGATGTGGCCAATAAGGTGTTGGGCCGATAGATTAACCCCCTCCCCCTTCGCAGGGGGAGAGCCATTTGTATTTTACAACTTCTTCAGCATTACATAATCTTCCATCAGGTAGTTGTTGCCTATGTCAAAGTCTTCTGCGCGTTCTATGGTAAAGCCATTTTTGAAGTAAAAATTTACTGCTTTAAAGTTCTTGCGGTTTACTTGCAGTCGCATAGTTTTAGCATCAGGGAAATCAGCCAGTGCAAGCTTCAAGGCATTACTGCCAAGGTTCAATCGTTGGTATTCAGTATCTATATAAAACTTATTCAGGAACAGGTCGCCATTGTTATCGTTAATAGAAATATAACCCACTGTTTGCCCGTTATAATCCATCATAAAAAAGCGGGCGCCTTCTGCCATTTGCTTAGCTAAGCTATCGGCTGAATACATCCACTCCATCATGTAATCCATTTGGTCCTGGGTAATGATGTTGGGGATATAATGCTTGCTCCATACACGCTCAGCAATGTTGTGGATGGTTTGGGTATCGGCTGTGGTGGCGGGGACTAATTTCAACATACTAATTCTTCTTTATCAACGCCATGTAAAAACCATCAAACCCTTCCGATGGCCATACGTGCTTATCTTCTATCAATTCAAAATTGGGGTTGGCTTGTAGGAATTTCTCTACCTGTTTTTCATTCTCTACAGGGAGGATACTACAGGTAGCATATACCATCATCCCTCCTTTTTTAAGCATGGTTGGGTAGGTGCTCAAAATCTCGGCCTGCGTTTGCTGTACCTTCTCTATAAACTCAGGCGTTAGTTTCCACTTAGCATCGGGGTTGCGGCGTATAACACCCAAACCCGAGCATGGAACATCCAACAACAACCTGTCGGCACTCTCTGCTAAACGCTTAATAGTCTTGGCACCTTCAATCAAACGGGTTTCAATATTAGGAACTCCATTGCGGCGTGCGCGGCGTTTAAGCTCTGTTAGTTTAAAGTCTTCAATATCCATAGACACTATGCGGCCCTTACCCTGCATTAACGATGCCAGGTGCAACGTTTTACCACCCGCGCCGGCACAGGCATCAATAACACGCATGCCCGGCTCTACACGAAGAAAAGGGGCTATAGATTGCGAGCCTGCATCCTGCACTTCAAACAATCCGTCTTTAAATTCCTGCATGGCAAACAAGTTGCCTTTGCGTTCCAACAGCATTGCATCAGGAAAGTCTTTGCTGGTTAAGCATTCTATATCGTGCGTCTCCAGCAGTGTCTTTAGCTTAGGACGGGTAATCTTAAGGGTGTTTACACGGATTACCAGTTCGGCACGCTCGTTAAGGCTTTCCATCTCCGTATCCCATTTCTCCTTATCAAAAAACTGCTCGCCCATTTGCTCTAACCAATCGGGTATGCTATGCGAAATGGCCTTTTTTTCTGATGCCATTTGCCTGCGCTTTTCCAGGATAGATTCTTTTACCTCATAGGCCTGTAACCACTCGGGCAGCTTATAGTTTGAGCCCTGGAACCAAACCGTAACCCTGCGCCAGATAGCATCTAAATCGTTCTTATCTTCTACATTGGCGTAAAAGCCGGTTAACCGCCACCAACGAACAAGGCTGTAAACGGTATCGGCAATAAAGGCACGGTCGCGCGAGCCACGGCGCGGGTCGGCAGCCAGGGTGCGCTCTATAACCTTGTCGGCATAGC
>JBIPNX010000389.1:0-2899 GCA_044378145.1 Flavobacteriales bacterium
TGGTAGTAAACCACTGGTTTAAAATTAGCATACACATGATGGGTATTGGAGGAGTATTGGGCAGCTTTGTAGCTATTGCTATACGATACTCGTTACCACTTACTCCTTTTATATTGATTTTGATAGCGCTGGCAGGCCTTACGGGCTTTGCCCGCCTGCAATTGAATGCGCATACACCCGCACAGGTTTACAGCGGGTTTACGGTGAGCGCCGTTTGCAATTCGGCACTTATTCTACTGCTTTAAAATATACGTACCATATTCAGTGCATCCCACGATATGGTTGCTACCGCATTATCATTCAGCGGGTCTATCAATGTCATTTTGGTAATGTTACCACCCGCAGGGGCATTAATGCTGGCAGCGTTTGCAGAGTTGCCTGTGCGCACTTCTAAAGTTTTGGCTGTCCATCCTGATTTGCAGCTAAAATCATCGTCTTTAATACAGGTACCAATGTTTGGGCCTTCGTCTATTTTGTACCATTCGGTCCAGTGGGTTGCACTGTTATCGCTTGGGCAGGTGTATTCTATACGAAACTGGTAATTACTGCTGTGTGTATCGTTTTTAATGCAAAACTCAGGGTTTTGCGCATTGGCAAAACAGGCAATGCTAAAGAATACTATTGTCAAAAGGCTTTTCATAGCTATGGGTATATACTATCATAACACTATTTTCTTGCCTATTGTTTAGGTTATTCACCTGCGGGGGCTTCCCTGCCGGGGGCGATACTTTCTTTGCTTGTCCAAAGAAAGTACCCAAAGAAAAGACACCACGCCCAAAAACACTGCAATTTCGCTCTCACACTGCCGGACCGCACTAATTGCCATGCGAAATTTTGTGTTCGCGCCGGGCGTGGACTACCCACACACAATCAGGACCGGCATTTATTTCGAAACGGGCACCTGCAAGGAAAGTGAGTGTCCCGCGAAGCGGGAAAGCGCATTCTGTTTGAGTCACGCTTGCGTGACGAGTTTATGCGGTTTAACGAACACCCCGTAGCAGGTCGTTGAGAAATATAAGCCGTGATTTTTTGATTACTTTTTCATCCAGGAAAAAGTAATTGCACGCCGCACAGGCGAATAAGAACAATTAATCTATCGTTGCAATAACCTTTAACTCTATGGCTATAGGCGTTGGGAGGCAATTAATTTCCAGCGTAGTGCGGCATGGGGGATTATTAGCAAAATATTCAGCCCACAGCTTGTTGTAGGTGGGGAAGTCGTCTTTCATGTTGGTTAAAAACACTGTAACATCTACAATCTTATCCCAGCTGCTGCCGGCATCTTCTAGAATATACTTAACGTTTTGAAACACCGAGCGGCATTGGGTTTCAATGTCGTAGCTGGTGATGTTTCCGGCTTCGTCTAACTCAACACCCGGAATTTTTTTAGTACCACGTTCGCGCGGACCAACGCCCGATAAGTACAATACATTACCTACACGGCGTGCATGGGGGTATAATCCTACAGGCTCCGGCGCCTTGCTCGAGTTGATAGCTTCTTCCATGGGGTAAATATACAGCCTTAGTTTGAAATCTTTATGCTGATAAGCGCTTCAATATCCTGAATCAGTGAACTGTCTTTAACCTCAACCCTAATACCCCTGCCTTCTGCGTAGGGCTTAGCGTTGCGTAGTTCGGTTTTTATGCTTTCAGCAATTTTGCTGTCCATTATTTCGTCAAATGCTTTTTGGCCAAACACTAATGCCACTTTAAAAAAGCCATCACGCGGAAGCAGGTAAACCAGTACCCGTTTTTTATCTTTTATTCTATAGCCCCAACCAAATTTTGCACTTGAATAATTCCATTCTACAGTAGCTTGTGGGTACTGTAGTTTAGTAAAGGCCTCAAGCTTTTCCCAAAGGCTATAGGTATCTCCAAGGGCTTTTTTTAAAGCAGTTTCCGTTGGGACAATTTCTTTATCAGTAAAAATGCTCTGCATAGTTTCTTTATTTATCCCACTCAGGAGCCCAGGATGGACTTACAAAACGTTGGTTTTTATTCAGGCTGAAGATGCGTTGCATGTCTTCTTCGCTCAGTTCAAAATCAAAAATGTTGAGGTTGTCTGCCCTGTGCTTTGCCGATGCTGCCTTGGGTATAGCGGCAACATTGGGTTGTTGTATCAACCAACGAAGCACTATTTGTCCTGCAGTGCGGCTGTATTTCTCGGCCAACTCGGTAAGGGTTTTATCGTTGGTGATGTTGCCCTTTATTAGGGGACGATAAGCAGTAAGAAACATGTTATTCGCCCTTAAATCGTCCAGTGTTTTTTCCTGACTTAAATACGGATGATACTCCACCTGGTTGCAGATGATGGGTGCATGGTTGCGGGCATATTCCAGTTGGCGAACGGTAAAATTACTTACTCCCACCAAACGAGTATATCCTTTATCAATACAGGTGTTTAGCAGGTCTAATGCCAGTTTATTTGCCTCGTCGGTGCCCGGCCAGTGGAGTAGGAGTAAGTCGACATAATCCAGCTTTAGCTTGCGTAAACTATTTTCTACCGAGGGCAAAAAATCGCGCTTGTTGAAATTTTCAGTCAGAACCTTCGTGGTTAAAAATACCTGCTCGCGCTCTGTTGGTGATGCTTTAATACCTGCACCCACTTCGGCTTCGTTTCCATACATCTGCGCAGTATCAATGTGTCGGTAGCCTTGGTCTAATGCGTTGCTAACAGCATCGGTACATTCCATAGCGTTAATGCTGTAAGTACCTAAGCCCAGTGCGGGTATTTTTTCGTCGCCGATGGTTATGTGGGTTTGCATATGTGCAAGCTAACAAGGTTTTTTAGGATTTGTTCTTTTGATTGTGTTTTACCCTCAAAACTTCCACCCAAAATACTATCTTTGCACCCTTATAAATCACCCTGAAAAAATGAGCTTATTAGTTATTGGTACCG
>JBIPNX010000390.1:0-2891 GCA_044378145.1 Flavobacteriales bacterium
TCGGTTATAAAATGCGGTATTTCTAATGGATTGATAACTCCCTATAGTTCTATGGACGATGAATTTTTAGTGCCCATGACTAAGGAAGATGCCCTGAATATAGGTGCTCGTAATGATACCATCCAGGTACCGGACTTGTACGACCCGGATATATTGCGCGATACCGTAATCGCTTCCACTCTCAACCCAAAAGATGTTCTGGAATACCGCCTGAAAGAGATATGGTTTTTCGACAGGCAACGCTCTGTTATGGAGGTACGGATAATAGGTATTTGCCCTGTACGTACTGTAGTAGACCCTGTTACCGGAGAGGTAAAAGGCAAGCAGGAAATGTACTGGATATACTTTCCCGAACTGCGCGATGTAATAGTAAACTACAAGGCGTTTAACCGCTTTAACAATACCGATATACTTAGCTACGACGATGTGTTTATGAAGCGCATGTTCAGCAGCTATGTCTACAAAGAAAATAACTCGTACGACCGTAAAATTACCGACTACAAAACCGGTATGGATGCCATGATAGAGTCGCAACGCGTTAAAACCGACATTATGGACTTTGAACACGATTTGTGGGATTGGTAATTCATCTGAAAGATGAAAGTTGAAATCTGAAAGTGATTATTAATGTTGCAGCAGGCTAATAATTACTAATTAATAATTCATAATTATTAGCAGTATCTTTGCATAATGCAGGCCGTTCTATCGCTCTAAGCAATTAGGGAGGAAAGTCCGGACAACACAGGGTACCGTACCACCTAACGGGTGGGGGCGCAGGCGGCAACAATTGCGCTACAGATAGTGCCGCAGAGAACTATACCGCCCCGCAGCACGTGTGTTGCAGGGTAAGGGTGAAAACGCGGGGTAAGAGCCCACGGGCGTAACAGTGATGTTGCGTTGGGTAAACCTTACGGGTTGAAAAGCCAAATAGGTTGCAATTGGCTACGTGTAGTCAGGGGGGCGGCCCGCTCCTCATTTGCAATGGGTAGGCAGATACAGGTTACAGGCGACTGTAATCGCAGATAAATGATAGAATCCACGCTTGCGTGGAACAGAACCCGGCTTACAGGCCTGCATTTTTTCTATCTTTACAATATGCCAATAATTATTGAAACCGAACGGTTAATTATGCGTGAGTTCACAGCAGATGATGCTGCCGGAATATTCGCGCTTAACAGCAACCCCGATGTAATGAAATACACCGGCCAACCTTTAATGCAAGACATTGAAGCAGCCCAAAATTTTGTTGCCAATTATAAAGAATACGAGCAACATGGATACGGTAGTTTAGCCTGTATCTCCAAAGAGACTGGTGCCTTTGTTGGAGCATTTGGCTTGCGGTATTTCGCCCCAAAAAACACCACCGGAATGGGCGGTTTATTCTTACCCGAATACTGGGGCAAAGGCTATGCAACAGAAGTAGCTTTAGCCTGCATAAACTATGGCTTTGAAAAGCTTGGGTTAAATGAAATTATCGCCCTTGCAGCAGCAGATAATAAAGCATCGGTAGTAGTGATGAACCGCATTGGGATGAAGCCTTTTGAAGAGCTGGATAACAATGATGTCAAAGTATTAATGTATAAGATTACACGTAACAAAAATGAATAACGCTATACTGGAGACAGAGCGCCTTTGGATGCGCAAGTTTATGGTGGAGGATGCAAAGGAAATGTACCTGCTTAATGCCGACCCTGATGTACTTCGTTACACAGGCGATAAGGCTTTTGAATCGGTAGAAGAGTCGTACAGGTTTATAGAGAAGTACAACCCTTACGATACTGAAGGTTTTGGCCGTTGGGTATGTGTGATTAAAGACACAAACGAGATAATCGGCTGGAGTGGATTACGCATGCAGCCCGACATTGGCTTAGTTGACCTTGGCTACCGCTTTCATAAACGTTTTTGGGGCAAGGGTTACGGTACTGAAGCAGGTTTGGTTAGTGTGGAACATGGCTTTAAAGACCACAACCTAGATGTTATCATTGGCCGCGTAGACAAGAATAATATTGGCTCTATCCGCATACTTGAAAAATGCGGAATGGTATATTGGAAAGAAACGCTTTGCGGCGATGAGCCGGGCATGTATTACAGGGTATATAATCCGTATAAATAATTTAAAAATCCTTCCCCTTAAAGGGGGAAGGATTTAGGATAAGGGTCAATAAAAAAGCCGCCAAATGGGCGGCTTTTTTGTATAGTATTAAGTCCCGGAATTACCTCTTAGGCTCTTCCTTTTGTATGCCTTGCGGCGCGGTAGTTTTATCAGTAGCATTGCTGATAGTTAGTAAGCCAGAAGCCGGTTCTGCATCACACTTAGTACTAATTAATACAGGGTTAGCACTGCCTGTGTTGGTGTTTACCAATGTACCTTTATCAACTTGCTTTTTAAGGCTATTGCCCTCAACAGCAGTTTGACCGAATACACTAATAGAACATAAAATCAGGGCTGTTAGAAATATGCTTTTCATACTGCTTAGTTTTTAATAATAACCGCGTTTAATGTAGAGTGTACAACAGTAGTGTTATCTCCGGCCACATTCATTGGTGAGCCGTTCACGCCCCTAACCTGTACAGTAATAGTGTGGCTGCCTGCTGTTAATATCGGAGCAATATTCATAGCCCAATTAGATATAACGTTACCTAAGCTGCCTGTGCCGCCGTTTACGGCAGACACCCTTCTTAGGCCACCGTTGGGGCTAAGTATACCGTCAATAAAAATGCCAACGTCAAGTGTTGAGTAGCCGTTAGCTAAAGCGCTTGTTGTTTGGAAACCCCCGTCGGTTGATAGGTAAACCTGACAACCTGTAGGAACGTTAATAGTTTGGGTAAGGCCGGGAACTTGTGTCCAAATGCCGGCAGTAGCTAAAGACAATGTGCTGGTGCTGTAGGCT
>JBIPNX010000391.1:0-2890 GCA_044378145.1 Flavobacteriales bacterium
GTTACGGAAGTTTTGTTCATCAAAGTTATCTACACCAAGCTGCGTCTCGCTAAATTTATCAAGCTTAGACATAAAGCTTTGTGCTCCCAATTTTGCGCCAATAATTATCCTGATAAAGCCCGGGGTATCAAACGCTTTGTGAACATGGAACAAATCTATTCCAATCATAGAGCTAAAGCGGCGCATCTCCCACGAGTTTTGCATGCGTGCATCGCTATCATCATACCTGTAACCAATTTTACCAATGGCATATTCTAAATCCAACGCAAACATGCCATACCTGAATGCAAGTCCTGCTGTACCGGCAATAGTCGCGCCCCTGGAAGGCGCACCTGTGCCAAGTAATATACCGCCGTATAAATTTACCACATTGCGCGATTGCATAAAATAGTCTTGAACATAAGTCCCTTTTTCCCGGTAATACCTGTCTGTTTGCATGGTAATACCATCCCTGTTTTTGTATTCTACAGTAACCCAACCTTCAGATAATTCGCGCTTAGGGCCCCAAACTTCATTAAGGATATTATTTAAATCAGTTTTAAATTCTATGCCTGCGGTAGGAACAAAGTATTTACCTTTTATAGATGTTTCTTTTACATCGTCAACGTCATCGTTTAATACGTTTATTTCCGCATAAGCTTCGGCAAACACGGCTACGCCTGGTAATATTGCCAGTTTAAAACCGGGCCTAAGGTTAAATTGAAAGCCTGTACGCTCGTTCAAAGTATATGCCCCAATACCGGCACCCAGGGTAGGGTAAAAGAAAGGACGCTTAATTAATTTCTTAAAAGGGCTAAGGGTTTGAAACTCGTATTTATATCCAATATCAAAAAAAGAACCGCCTACGGTATAGGTTTCGTCTACGCTTTGTTCTTCCCAATCGATGTACTTGTTACGGCCTGAGTAGTATGATACGCTAAAGCCAAAAGCATTAACAGAAAAGCCCGGCCATAAATTCCGCTTAAAAGGGCTTTCTTTTTTAAACATGGTATACATTACCCCAAACTGGGCAGAGTTAGCCCCCTGTGAAAATGCCGGTGCGGCAATGCATACAACCAATATTACCAATAGTAACTTTCTCATCCTTAGTCTTTTTTATAACGGTAAATATTGTGTTCACTCAAATCTGTAACTCCGTATCCCAGGCCCGGTTTTAAAAAGCACATATTTTTTAAAGGCACTATAAGGCCCGGTATGGTTATTTCGTTCCAGCTTGCGCCTCCATTTTCGGTTTCAAACATATTATCCTTGGCAATATTTGGGTTTACAAGTCCTGCGGTTGCAAAACCATGGGTAGGGCTGTCAAAAGCTATGTAGCCTGCCTGCTTTGTAAAAACCTGTGTCCACGATGTGCCACTGTCTGTACTGCGGTAAATACCGTTGTATCCCGACACAATTATATCGGTACCGTTTATGGTGTATACATCGTATAGTATACCCTGTTTAATACTGCCTATAGTATCTACCGAACCCAAAGCACGGGTGTTTAGTGTTATCCAGCTTGCTCCGCCGTCGGTTGTTTTTAAAATGGTAGCTTGTGTTCCAACCATGTAAGCGGTTTGGTTGTCAGAAAAACTTACGCCGTTATAATCTACGCTTGATGAATAGTTTAAATCATAAGTAGACTGAGACCAATTTAAGCCACCATCTGCTGTATGCACACACCGGCCATATAATGCCGCTGCAACACCATTTTGCGTTGTAGAGAATTTAATATCCTTAATAGTATTTGTAGCTATACTATATGGGCATGATTCTGTCCATGTCTGACCCCCGTCGATTGTTTTATAAATATTGGCAGTTGCAAATCCGGTGCTGATAAAGCCTGTGTTTTCATCAAAAAAATACATACCATAAATACCCGCATATTGGTCTGTACTTGGCGTTGCCAGCACTTCCCATGTGTCTCCCCCATCGGTAGTTTTAAACATCTTTGCACCACTACGGCAGCTTACATATCCAACATCCTCACTTGGAAAATCAACATTTATGGCAGGTCCGGCAACATCGGCAATATCATCCCAATATTCGCCACTGTTTGTTGGTAGTTCTGGCAGGCAGGCTTGGAATACCATTGCTGTAATGGCAAATAACAAATACAAGTAGCTCTTTTTCATAATATTGGGAATATATATTAAGCAAGGGTACGCTTATATACCTACCAAAAAACATGGGTACTACTAAATGCGTACTCTACTATTACATATATTGCAGAAATGAAAGGCCCGTTAATCACTTTAGTATTGTTATTGATAGTAAATGTTGCCAAAGCACAGCTAACATCATTACAAAATATTAATGCCTGGGCATACCAGTTGCAAAATGTTACCCCAACGGCTATAGCGCCCGATAATTCGTTCCAGCTCTTTGTTACCGATTACTCTGCCGACGGAAGCGGGGCAGGGGCTTATACCTACCAGCAGGTTCAAACTATGAAAACCGGCGGCAAAAAGGTTATAGCCTATATATCTATTGGCGAGGCAGAGAGCTACCGCGATTACTGGCAACCTGCCTGGGAAAATACCCCGCCTGCATGGCTTGGGCCTGAGAATCCCGACTGGGCAGGCAACTACAAGGTTAAGTTTTGGTACCCGCAATGGAAGAACATAATCTACACCTACATAGATACTATTCTGGCTAAGGGCTACGATGGTATTTACATGGATATTATAGATGCCTACTACTACTGGCAGGAAGAAAATATACAAGAGCCTAATGCCGATACCCTGATGATTGATTTTATCGGTGATATCCGTCACCATATTGATTCGGCACTGGGCAACGGGGCATTTGTACTAATACCCCAAAATGCCGAAGACATAATTGAAGCCCCCAATGTAACACCTGCTTTAAGGGATAAGTATTTTAACTGCATAAACGCCATAGGGGT
>JBIPNX010000392.1:0-2888 GCA_044378145.1 Flavobacteriales bacterium
AACAACTTTGAACCTGATGCTACCGTCACCGCTGCCGCTGCTAAACTAATAGGCAAAGTAGCTGAGTTAAAAGGCGGTAAACCTAAGAAAGAGTTTGTGGTAAACAGGGGGAATAAATAGTCAACACCGATTGTTGATAACCATTATACCCTTACCTTATATAATGCACCTCCTACCTTTATTTTTGTTTAGTTAAGCCCAACTATGGCAGCAGGAAAAAATAAGTTTAAAGAACCACCTAAGGTAGAAGAGGAAGATCCGTTTGAGCCACAGCCCGAACCTAAGGCTAAGGCGCCCAAAAAGGAAAAGGTTAAGGCAGCCCCGAAAGAAAAATCGGGACCTAATGGTGTAGTACGTTTTTTCACTAACGAGAAAACCCACAAGGTTTTTGGCCTTACACTGCTGTTGTTATCTGTTTACATGTTTATTGCCTTCGCATCGTTTATGCTTACCTGGCAGAATGATATTAGCGAAATGGACCGCCCACTTGGCGATATACTATTTAACCCCGAAGTAAAAGTAGAGAACTGGTTGGGTAAAATAGGCGCTTTGTTTGCCCACCAGTTTATTAATAACTGGTTTGGCGTTGCGGCTTTTATATTACCGTTCCTGTTTTTTGTAAATGGCCTGTTTATTTTAACCAAAATAAAACTGGTACCACTTACC
This sequence comes from Flavobacteriales bacterium, assembly GCA_044378145.1. Classification (GTDB taxonomy): domain Bacteria; phylum Bacteroidota; class Bacteroidia; order CAMBQF01; family CAMBQF01; genus CAMBQF01. Next base: position 667 of record JBIPNX010000392.1, read on the forward strand.
CGTTCGTTAGCTTATAGCCTGTTCTTCCTTATATGGACACCCGTAATGCTTGGGTTGATATTTAATAAAGAGCCTTTCCTATTTATTGGCGGCGGTATGGGTTACCATATCAATGCGTATTTAGGTTTGATAATAGGGAAAGTAGGTATCGCGTTCTTATTAGGCTTTACCATTTTAGTGTTTGCGGTTATTGCCTTTAACATGAACTTTAACCTGCCCAAGCGCGAGCCTAAAGAAAACAACATTCCTCCCATTGTTCCTATAGCTGATGGCGAAAGCCCGTTTAAAGAAACAGCAGCCGTTCCTTTTGGTCACGATGAAGTTACTGCCGAAGAAGCCAACGACCCGCGCCTGTTTGAATTTGTAGTAAAAGAAAACGAGCCGGAAAGAAAGAATACCATTATCCCTCCTGTTGTTCCGGTTCCACCACCGACAACCGGTCCTGAGCTACAACTGAATAATATTGATGAGTTGGATGAGTCGCCATTTGCGGATACCAAACCGGCAGGCGATTTGGAAATGGAGTTGAAAAATCCTGTGTTTGATACAAACGAAGAACCGGTAGCCGACCCATCGCAACTTCAGCCTTACGACCCTACGCTGGATTTATCAAACTATAAATTCCCAACGCTAGACCTGCTAGAAAACTACGGCGACAATAAAATTAAGGTAGACCGCGAGGAGCTGGAAGGCAACAAAACCCGCATTTTAGATACGCTTAAAAACTACGGTATTGAGATAGCCAAAATATCGGCTACCATTGGGCCAACAGTTACCTTATACGAGATTGTACCCGCCCCGGGTGTGCGTATTTCCAAGATTAAAAACCTGGAAGATGATATCGCCCTTAGCCTTTCGGCCTTAGGTATACGTATTATAGCCCCTATGCCGGGCAAAGGCACTATTGGTATTGAGGTACCTAACCAAAATACCGAAACGGTATCTATGCGCAGCATCCTGGCATCAGATAAGTTTCAGAATACTGCCATGGACCTGCCTATTGCTTTAGGTAAAACCATATCTAACGAAACCTTTATTGTTGACCTTGCCAAAATGCCCCACTTACTTATGGCGGGTGCTACAGGCCAGGGTAAATCGGTGGGCTTAAATGCTATCCTTGTTTCGCTATTATATAAGAAGCACCCATCGCAAATTAAGTTTGTATTGGTAGACCCTAAAAAGGTAGAGCTTACCCTGTTTACTAAAATAGAGCGCCACTTTTTAGCTAAGCTGCCCGATACCGAAGAAGCCATTATTACCGATACCAAAAAGGTAGTACACACGCTTAACTCTTTGTGTATTGAGATGGATAACCGTTACGAACTGCTTAAAGACGCGCAGGTACGTAACCTAAAAGAATACAACGCTAAGTTTACCGCACGCAAGCTTAACCCTAACGAGGGCCACCGCTACCTGCCTTATATAGTATTGGTAGTTGACGAGTTTGCCGACTTAATTATGACGGCAGGCAAGGAGATTGAAACCCCTATAGCCCGCCTTGCACAGCTTGCCCGTGCTATTGGTATCCACTTAATTATTGCTACCCAACGCCCGTCGGTTAATATTATTACAGGTACTATTAAGGCTAACTTCCCTGCCCGTATAGCGTTCCGAGTATCGTCTAAAGTTGACTCGCGTACCATATTAGATGCGGGCGGTGCCGACCAGCTTATTGGCCGTGGCGACATGCTTTTATCTACCGGTAACGATATGATACGGATACAGTGTGCCTTTGTTGACACACCTGAGGTAGACCGTATATGTGACTTTATTGGTGCGCAACAAGGCTATCCCGATGCTATGCACCTGCCTGAATATGTTCCCGAAGGCGAAGAAGGCAAAGAAGCTGTTGACCTTAGCGACCGTGATGTTCATTTTGATGAGGCTGCCCGTTTGGTTGTTCGTAACCAGCAAGGGTCGGCATCGCTTATCCAACGTAAAATGAAGCTTGGCTATAACCGTGCAGGCCGCATTGTTGACCAACTGGAAGCCGCAGGTATCATTGGACCGTTTGAAGGCAGCAAGGCCCGCCAGGTGCTTATTAAGGATGAATCTTCGTTAGAAGATATTTTAAGTAGCTTAAAATAAGCTGTGTCTCAACATTATCAATCCTTTGTAGGTTACCTTAAAAACTAATAAACCGCTGTTTAAGAGTTTATTATTATTTTTGGCACTCAATTTGAATTACCCTAAGGACACACATTACAATGAAACGAGTTGCA
>JBIPNX010000393.1:0-2872 GCA_044378145.1 Flavobacteriales bacterium
AACTATCGAGTTGTTCTTGTATTGCATTATGCTTATTGCAATATTTTCGATACCGTTTTTAGCATCGTTTACCCCGTATTTAAAATTGGTTTGAACACCTTTAACCTCTCCCTCGCATAACAGGCAAGGGCTTAGGTTACGCCCATATTTCTTAAGCATTTTTGCGTAGTAGGTCACAGAGTCGTACCCCTGGTAAAAATATTCCGATGCATCGGCACGGTATAAATCGCGGCAACGCTTATTAATATCAACTACAGCAGTATTGTCTTTGTCGGCAAAGCTGGTACGGGCAAACAATAGGTTTACTTTACTAAGCTTAGCTAAATCAAGGTTATCATAAGTTTGCCATTGGTTAAGGCCCCATAGCTTAATCTTATACTTATAGGTTAAGTCGCTTAACTGCGCAACAACCAAAGCCACAGTAGCCTGGTCGCTTGATGGGAAAATAATCAGGTTGTCTGATGTTGTTGATAACAGGCTTTCAGGTATTTTTCCGTTAGCTGTTATAGTATGTTCTTTAAACACCAATCCCCCTGCATTCATGCTATTTTTAAGCCTGTCGCGGTACAGGGCCATAGTTCCAATATCCTTCGGGTTGTTGGTAGATATTAATACCACATTTTGATTGCCATATGTCTTAGCAATATAGCCTGCACATTGGTCAACAATAGTTATAGCAGTTGGGGTTACTTTATGCGATAACGGGGCGCCATCTATTACTTTAAAAGTTTGCGAAAAAGGCGATACACACACCACACTATCGCGCTGCATTTGCGCCGATACCCGCTGAAAGCCCGAAGCAAACAAAGGACCAATAACCAGGTCAAGTTTTTTTACTTCGTCTTTATCCAGTATGTTATTAATGTTCAGCGAGTCGTTTTTGGTATCGTAAACATGGACAACAAGCTTGATAGAATCGTCTTTAAAATCGCCTGCTGCCATTAGGGCACCTTCGTAAAACTCCAACGCTACCGATGATGTTGACTTGCCCCCTTTGGTAGAGTCGGCATCCAGGGGTAAAAACAACCCAATATGGTACTCGCTTTTTTTATTGGCTTTTGCAGCACATCGTGCACGTAATAAAGCAAGCATGGCACTGTCTTTTACGGCTAATGATGGTGGTATGGCCGGTATGGTGACTTTTGTAGTAGTGGTTGCAACTCCGGCACTTTTCTTAGTAGGTATTTTTATGGCCTGCCCAACCTTTAGTCCATTGTCTTTAAGCAACGTATTAGCATCGGTAATTTCATCAACAGTAACATTATATGCCTTTGCTATAGAATAGAGTGTTTGGCCGGCTTTTGGGGTAAACAGGTAATAGTATGTGCTATTAAGGGTAATTAACCGCGTAGTATCCTTAGCAACAGGCACAGGCTGGGCATTGGCAACGCATAGCGCACCAAAGGCAAATAGTACTATTATGCACAGCCTTTTATAAAACATTCTCCAAGTATAGTGATTTTAAGCAACTTTTATGTTATGTAAACATAAAATTAAAAGGCCCATGTACAGGTGCATTTACCTAATGTACAACCGCATACCCTGAAAAAAACAAAGCCCCTGACCGATGAGTCAGAGGCTTTGAAAATAAATCTATTGCTATCTATTTAAGTAATGTAGCTTTATTCAATTTGTCAATATCATATTTCTTAGCCAGTTTTTTGTAGCCGTCGGCTCCAAGGCAGCTAATGGTTTTATCGCCTTTCTTAACATCCATAGTGGTAAGCTTTAGGTAAGCATTATCCAGCATAACCTGAACAAAAGAATAGCCTTGTGTTTTGTATAAAAAGCCTTCGTATTTGTCGGCAAGTTTAATAGAAGAAACTGTTACCGTTGGGTTGCCTTTGGTAATAGTGCTGCTATTGTTCATGTAATAACGGATAGAGTAAAACTGAGATGTATCAGTAGATGCTTCAATAGTAAGCAATTGGTTTGTGGCTACGTTGTTATACGTGCGTATGGCACCCATACCTAAACCGCGGTACGGTGTTGCCTGTCCTTGCGATAGTTTAAAAGAGTCTATCTGTGCAGGGAAAACCTCGTCAGAGAAAATTTGCTTGGTAATGGTTTCCTGTAATGATTTAGTAAAATCAAACATCGCTGCCATCTTTTTAGCAGTCATAACTGTGTCTCCGGGTTTAGAACCTTTCAGGTCTTTAACCTTTGCGTCTAATAAATCTACAAATGGCTTTGTATGGTACTGCTGTGCTACAGCGTTAAAGCCAATGGCTGAAAAAATAAATGTTGTAAGGAGTAAAACTGACTTCTTCATGGGCTTTAAAAATTTAAGTTTATTAAGGGTTATTAGTTTAACGGCGGTTATAACGATGTTAGTATTGCAGGGTTACATTATTACTTTATATCCCTTTATCATAAGTGCCGATATGTTATATACCTTTTCTTCAAACGTGTAATCGTCTTTATGAGCCAGTGCTTCAAAGGCGTCAACAGATAAAAGTATCTCACCTTCTTTAGCAAAATCCTCGCCAAGCTTGGCTGCTTTGTTTACCGCATCACCAAAAAAGTCTTTGTTTTTCAGTAATAGTATTTTACCATATCCAATACCAATACCCACAGAAATATCCTTGTCTTCGTCGGTAAGAATGTTCATGGCATTAAGGGCCAGGTTAATGGCAATAGAAGCCTCAACTGCTTTTTTTACTCCCTCAAAGGTGGCGTATATATTATCGGCCTCAAACTTAACAATGGTGCCTTTGTATTTTTCAATAATCGGCTGGGCGGCCAGTTGCATTTTACGCACCATACTTAGGTAATGGATTATACCTTTCTCTTGCACGGTTTGGGTAAACCCGCTCATGTCTAACACAAAAATACAGGCTTCGGTGCCGAACTTCTGCCAAATTTCAGTTTC
>JBIPNX010000035.1:0-10566 GCA_044378145.1 Flavobacteriales bacterium
AGTAATCCTGAAGGTACCGCAGAGGTACTTTACAACTGCATTAAGCTTACTGCTCATTTAGGCACGCTATTGCAGCCGTTTTTACCACACATGGCAGTTCGTATATTCAAGTTGCTTAATGTGGCTAAAACAGAATACCGTTTTGACGAGCCGATAGATCTTGCCGCGGGACATAAGCTTAGTGCTGCCGAGCCATTAATCCGTAAGGTAGAAGATAAAGACGTAGAAGCACAAATAGAAAAACTGAACGCTAATAAAGTGAGCAATACTCCACCTCCTGCAGCTGTTGAAGAGGCCAAGCCTCAAGGCAAAGCTCCTATTACGTACGATGATTTTGCTAAAATGGATATCCGGACAGGCAAAATTGTTTCTGCAGAAAAAGTAGAAGGGGCTGATAAGCTTCTGAAACTGGCCATTGATATAGGTTCTGAGGTGCGCACGGTAGTGTCGGGCATAGCATTGTATTACACGGCAGAGCAGGCACTTGGCAAACAAGTCACAATTTTAGTAAATTTGCAGCCGCGTAAGCTCAGGGGTATCATGTCTGAAGGGATGATACTGATGGCAGAAGCCGAAGGCGGCAAGCTGTTGTTTGTATCGCCTGAAGGGGATGCACCTGCAGGCTCTACAGTAAGTTAATTCGCAATTGACATATTGGCCCCGTAGTTCAATGGATAGAATAGAAGTTTCCTAAACTTTTGATATGAGTTCGATTCTCGTCGGGGCTACTAAAGGAGAATGCTCAGCTAAAAGCTGGGCATTTTCGTTTTTAGGTGGTCCCATAATACTAGAGCCAAGCGCAAAGTATGTTATTATAGGATTTACGTGTGTGGTTCGATAAGTGTCGTTTTGCACATTATAGTAAATCTCCCCTTTAAACAAGCTGTTTACTAATTGTTGCTTATCGGTAATATTTCCAGATTCCCATATTTTATTAATGTTTTGACTTCTTTCAAAATACGTTTTTAGTACATTTTCAAGGTTCGATAATTTATTTTGGGTTTTGTGGCTTTTTTCCAAAATAGAGTTTAGTTCGGTTTTGTGTTGTTCACGGTATTTTTGGTAGAAGTCCTTATCAATGTCTTCAGCTAAAAAGCGTTCTTCCAATCGTTGAATTTTGCTGTTTAGTTCGGAAGCCCTCTTTTGCCAGTCGGTGGTTTCAGAAATCTTTTCTGTGATTGTATCTCTTACTGTGGCTATGAGCTGTTTCTTAATTAGCGGGTGCAAAGTTGGGGAAACTTGAAATTGTGCTAAAAATTCGTAAAATTTCCCGTTCATGTGTTTTGCACTCTTATTGCTGCCACAACCCACAGTATTACACTTGTAATAGTAAATACCCTTTTTTCGTACAATGTAACCTGTCATAGGCGTACTGCATTTATCACACTTAATAACCTGTTTTAACGGTAGGTTTACATCTTCTAAACGAGATTCATACTTAACATATGCGTTGTCTAATACGTTGTTAGCTTTTAAGAATATATCTTTTGATACCAATGCAGGCCAGTTTTTACCATCTACAATCTCGTTTCCAAGCATTCTGTTCGAGAGCAGACCACAATAGAATACGTTACGAAACAAAGCACTCAGTCGTTTATCCGTTACTTTTACACCTAATGTTCGTAGCTTTAGACCTATTACGTAATTAGGTAACTTTTTTTCAGCCTTCCATTTAAATGCTTTAGCCAATAATTTACCATCATGGTTTATTACAAAAGTGTTTTGGCTATTTGTAACTACAACATCGTAACCTAAGGGTGGCTTACCAAAAAAAATACCGTTTTGATATTTCTGCAGCATTCCCCGTATGGTTTTTTCCCTGCGTTGCATATTGTCGTAGTAAGAGAATAAAAGCTGTATATCCTGTTGAAAAGCACCACTTGTGTTTAAAGTGTCAACAGGAGAGGAAGCTGCTAAGATTTGGATGCCCCTTTTACGCAAGTTACTTGCCAAGAAAATAGCGTTACCACCCGTTCGTGAAAACCTATCGCTATCAGATACTAAAATGTACCGGATTTGACGTTTGGAACTGTTTATGAACTTCATCATACGTTGAAATTCTGCACGCTCTTCCGTCTTGGCTGATTCGTATGTTCCACCAAACGTTTCTATAACATCAATGTTATAGTTAGAAGCCAGCGTTTCGCACATTTTACGTTGAGTCTCCAAAGAACCATTTTTATCAAATTGCTCTTTCGAAGATACCCTCGTATAGATTACTCCATATTTAGCACCATCAGCTTTTACTTCTGCGGAAGTATGCTGTATGAATTTCTTAAAGGCCCTATTGTCTTTTGCGTCAACTCGTAAGTCGATACTATCTTTCTTTCTGCTCATCGTTTATAATTGATTCTACAACTAAACTGCAAAACTCTTTAATAGAATTAATCATTGCCTGAGCTTCTTCATCGCTCAGATTTTTGAGTTCTTTTATGTTCTTAATGTCCTTAATTGTTACTTCATTGGCATTTTCATTACGTTGCATTTTAGGTTGGCTGATGTGCCTAATTACTGAGGCTATCAGTTAATCAGCCGGGTATGTATAATGCTCCCAGGCTATGGGTAGCTTGTATTAAAATTGCTTTTTGCTTGTCCTTTCAAAATATACGGTCTTGTTATTTTTCCATTTAAAGGATACACTTTCATATTGTTGTAAAAAGAAGGTCCGGGTTAAAGCCAGCATATCTTCCCGGGAGATGTCCCCATCCTTTTTAAATTCATAGGCTTTTATTTTGCCGCTTTTCTGATCAAGCTTTACTGTTAACTCTTTAAGTCCCCCTTTCCTAATCATCTCTAACACTTCAAATTCGTCTGCATTAACAAACCCAAGTTTTGGGATATAAGAGAAAACCTTGTCTTTTAGAAAAAAACTATGCACATACCGCAATAAAGGGATGGTTATATGGGGATAGGTAGCAAAGTTTTTAGTGTAGTAATTGGTGTCTGCATTACTATCATCTATTGAGCTTACTTCTGCCATGTCTTTTAGGGCTAAAAACAAGCCATCGTGCCTAACCAATAACGACAGCTCTTTTTCTTCAAACAAACAATAGCTAATGTAAAAGTCAATAAGGTAGTTTTTATACGATGATTCATTAACAGCACTTTCTAAATCGAATTGCGAATACCGGGCATTAAACTCTTCTACTTTACTATTTAGCTTTTGTAGTTTTTTAGTTGAGTTGGCAAGTTGTTTTTTAACCTCATCATCTTTTGAAAGGGTAATGAGTTCACTAACGCTTAATTCTTGCCAACATTCATCACGCAGGTGCTTTATTGTCTTGTAGCTAATACCCATTAAACGTAAATCTTTAACTATCTGAAACCAGATCCATTCAAAGTATGTAATCATGATATCGGCATAGCCTTCCCCTTCCTTTTTTACTAAGCTGGGTGGAACAATATCTACAGACCTCCAGTCGTAAAAGTTTTTGTTCGTTATTTCACATTCTTTCAACGTAAAATGCTTTTCAACCTTTAAAGAAGTTAAAAAAGCTAATACATCTTCAGCAGAAGCGTTTTCTATGTCGGGCATTTTGATACTTACCATAAAACAAATATATGTATTTTTCACTAAATAACAATAATGTATATAACTATTTACATAGTTGTATATTAATACAACTATCTACTTTTTGCTTACTAAGAAAACCTTAATTAAGTATTAACCTTTAAACCAAACTATCAAACATGCAACGAGCAGTACACTAACTACTAAAACATAAAAAAGGTGCTTTACTTCATTAATACACAATAAACCATAATGACAAATAAACATATCGTTTGATAAAGAGCACATGTAAAGAAACAAACTATGATTCGTTAGTAGAGTATGATAAAAATTAAAGAAAAAGATATGCACCCAATAAGATGTTTTAAAACTACTTGCTGTTAACGTTAAACTTGTAAAATTTATAAGAGGTAGAATAAAAAACATTAGCACGAGCACAACAAAAGAAATTAGTAATGCATGCAGAAGAAATGCACTTGTATGCACTTGCAAACATGCATAGTTAATCACAACAATAAAGCAGTTTAATGTTAACAGGTAAAGAAAGTTGGTACTTGTCAATACAGCAGCTATCAAAAAGCATTGAAGCTATATAGAGTACCTATTACTCAATACATAGTTTTGATTACGAATTGTTAATTATTAGTACTGTTATCTAAACCAAATCATAATGCAACAAAAGAACTATAAAAGCTAGGCTTCTTTAAAATAAACAAACTATGCAAAACAAAGATTTTACGTAAATTCTCGAGAAGTATAACATGGGTTAGGTTTAAAAAACCGTTTTAAAACTAATAATCAATAAGTTAATATGAACAAAAACCCACGGCAGGCGAAAACCCTTTATTACGTTTGTATTAAAGCTAAGTTCTAGCCTTTATCATAGTAAAACCTACCCCTTAAGCAGGAGAAGCTTATAAATGTGTTGTGCCAAAAAGGTAACATTCTCTTTCAGCAAATTGCCGAATATCATCATCGGGCAGCACTTACCGGTTTAAAATGCATACCCCACAAACAGAACCAACCAATGTGTACACAATGAACTTTTTGGGCTAAATGGATTATGGCTAGGTAGTTTTATTGACCTAACTATACATTAAAGAAAACAGTAAAAATGATAAAGCTTTTTATTTTATCTTTGAATCGCACTTATTACTTGAACTTACAAAATTAAATAATACTAAAAAATGAAAAACCAATTTCTAATAATACTCTTACTATTTTTAACTCAACAGCTATCAGCACAAAATTGTACTCCCAATGCGGCTTATTTGAATTCTCCTGCAGGGCTTTATCCTTCGCAGTTGCCTTCAGGAAATACTGGTCAAGCTTATAGCACTCAATTAGATATTAAAACTGCAACAGATAGTAGTGTTACTTTCCAAGGTATACCTGTGCAGCTAAAGATAAAAGCGATGAAACTCTTGTCTGTGGTTGGAGCGCCTCCAGGCTTTTCTTTTACGCCAACATATAATGATTTAGTAAATAATACATGGCAGAATGGAGGTTCTGATCCTAACTGGACCCCTGTGCAAGGGTGTATTGCAGTGAGTGCATCCATAGCCAGTGTTAATACAGCAGCTACAGGTGGACCACTTTTTGACGGAGTTTGGCCCATTAGTGTTTACATTGATGCTCAAGGAAAGGGTAATCCAATTCCGGCTACATACACATGGCTTAGCACACTTGGCACTCAACCATACGGCGCTGCGTATAAATATGATTTTGTGTTAGTTATTCAAGGAGGTAATGTTCCTACAATAAGTTCTTTTACACCAACAATGATTTGTTTGGGGAATAATGTAAATATTACAGGTGCAAATTTTACAGGTGCAACTTCAGTAACTGTAGGAGGCACTCCTGTTAGCTCTTTTACTGTTAATTCTTCAACAAGCATTACAGCAACTGTTGGTTCAGGAACTACAGGATTAATATCTGTTGTTACCCCTACTGGTGCTGCAACAAGCTCTAGTGTATTAACGATAACTCCACAGCCTTCCACACCAACCATAACTCCATCGGGTAGCGTTACCATTTGCCAAGGCCAGTCGGTAACATTAACCTCTAGCGCTGCTAGTAGTTACGTTTGGAGTAATGGGCAGCAAATGCAAAGCATAACGGTTTCGCCTACCCAAACAACCAGCTATACAGTAACTGTTGGCAGTGGTAATTGCACAGCCACATCACAAGCTGTAACAGTAGTTGTAAATTCATCGTTACCTACACCCGCTATAACTCCATCGGGCAGCGTTACCATTTGCCAAGGGGAATCGGTAACATTAACCTCTAGCTCTGCTAGTAGTTACGTTTGGAGTAATGGGCAGCAAACACAAAGTATAACGGTTACACCAACCCAAACGACTAGCTACACCGTTACTGTTGGCAGTGGTAATTGTACAGCTACATCACAAGCGATAACGGTAGTTGTGGGTGCAGCTCCAGTAGTTACAAATCAACCTCAAAACCAACTGTCATCTTTAGGACAAACAGCCCAATTTGTAGCAACCACCTCTACTCCTAGTGTAAATTACCAATGGCAAAGCGATGTAGGACTAGGCTTTCAAAACTTAAGTAATGCAGGGCAATACAGCGGAGTAAATACAAATACATTGTTGGTTAGTTCTATAACAACCAACAATGACAATCAAGCCTTTAGGTGTGTAATATCAGCCGGGGGGTGCTCAATTAACTCTAACTCTGCCATGCTTAGTGTATGCTCATTAGGCATTACAAGCCAACCGCAAAGCCAAACTGTTAATTTATCTACCAATGCTACCTTTAGCGTGTCGGGCACTAACATACAAACCTACCAGTGGCAATCAGATTTAGGGTTTGGTTATCAAAACCTAAGCAATGCCGGGCAATACAGCGGAGTAAATACAAATACACTAACACTAAGCAATGCCACAACTGCAAATAATGGGCAAGCTTTCAGGTGCGCCGTTTCGCTGGACGGTTGTTCAGATACAACTACAATAGCTTTGTTAACTGTAAATAACAACGTAGGAATAAGCGAGGCATCAATACCGACCTTCAGCATTTTCCCCAACCCTGCTAACGAAAATATCACCATCAGCCTCGCTAAGCCTGCCAATAATGTAACCTTAGAGGTTTACGATATTTATGGTAAGCTAATAATGACAGACGTTGGCAAATCGGGCAAACAGTTTGATTTAAATACTTCAGCCCTTGCGCCTGGTGCTTACATGATTAAACTTATGATGGAAAATAAGTTCAGCAATCGAACACTTATAAAACTATAATTACCTGATAATGAAAAATAAATTTTTATTTTTTTGCTATTTTATCTCTGCATACGCTGGCTTTTCACAATCTCCAGTGCAAACTGTATATGTAGACTATAGTACTGCAAATTTTGATGATTTGTTTTATCCGTGGACATTTAATTCCAATTATATAGCTGCTGATACTACTGGGGGGAAATCCCCTTTTAACTATGCTGCTGTGGCAATAACTAATCCATTAGCTGGCTATACTAACCCTGGTAATATTTCAGGTACTATTGGCGAGTGGAACTATTCAACAAGTTCTCCACTTATTATAGACTCAATATTTGCTGTTGTTACACATGAGAATAATAGTGGCCAATTTGATAAAATAATAATGGAAATTGTTTTACTTGATAATACGGACAAACCTACAAGTACTGTTTTATGGTCTAAAACAGATTCAACAAATGTTACTCTTTCACCAGGAATGAACTGGACTGGGCCTAATTCAAAATTCGTATTACGATATAATCCCAATTATACTATTCTTAGCAATCAAAAAGTTGGGTTAAATTTAAAATATATTGGGAGTAAACTGGATACCTTTAGTATTGTTGCAGGTTCTATTGATAATGGTTCAGGAGGGACTAATCAACAAAGTAACTACAAGAACTCATGGACCCGAATCCCTCCATTTATTCCTAATTTATTTAAAAATGCAAATATTGGTTACGGTTATCCAGCCGGTTCTGACGGGTGGTTTGAAGGACAAAACTGGCGTATATGGGCAAGATTAAATTATTACGTTTTGCCAACAATCACTTCATTTTCTCCAAGTTCCGTTTGTTCAGGTAGTACTATAACAATATCAGGAACCAACTTTACAGGAGCAACTTCTGTTACAATAGGAGGCATCCCTGTTAATTCTTTTACTGTTAATTCTACAACAAGTATTACAGCAACTGTTGGTTCTGGAACTACAGGATTAGTATCAGTTGTTACCCCTACAGGCACGGCAACAAGCTCTGGCATATTAACGATAACTCCACAACCTTCCACACCAGCCATAGCGTCGTCAGGTAGCCTAAGCATATGCCAAGGCCAATCGGTAACATTAACCTCTAGCTCGGCCAGCAATTACAATTGGAGTAATGGCCAGCAAACGCAAAGCATAACGGTGTCGCCTAGCCAAACGACCAGTTATACTGTAACTGTTGGCAGTGGTAATTGTACAGCCACATCACAAGCGGTAACAGTGGTAGTAAACTCATTGGTTCCCACACCCACCATAACCCCATCGGGAAGCTTAACAATTTGCCAAGGCCAATCGGTAACATTAACTTCTAGCGGTGCTAGTAACTACAATTGGAGTAATGGGCAACAAACGCAAAGCATAACGGTGTCGCCTAGCCAAACAACCAGTTATACCGTAACTGTTGGTAGTGATAACTGCACCGCTACATCGCAAGTATTAACGGTGGTTGTAGGCACAGCTCCTGTAGTTACAAATCAACCTCAAAACCAACTGTCATCTTTAGGCCAAACAGCCCGATTTGTAGCAACTACCTCTACCCCTAGCGCAAGCTACCAATGGCAAAGCGATGTTGGACTGGGCTTTCAGAACCTAAGTAATGCAGGGCAATACAGTGGTGTAATTAATGATACATTGTTGGTTAGTTCTATAACACCAAACAATAACAATCAAAGTTTTAGGTGTATTGTTTCTAATGGTGGTTGTGCCGACACAACTAATGCAGCAATACTTAGTGTTTGCGCTTTAATTATTACAGGCCAACCACAGAGTCAAACAGTTGATTTAGCTACCAATGCGACTTTTAGCGTTTCGGGCGGTAACATACAAACCTACCAATGGCAATCAGATTTAGGGTTTGGTTTTCAAAGCCTAAGCAATGCAGGGCAATACAGTGGTGTAGATACAAATACGCTAACTGTAAGCAACGTCACAACTGCAAATAACGGACAAGCCTTCAGATGCGCCGTTTCGCTAGATGGTTGTTCAGATACAACTGTTATAGCTTTGTTAACTGTAAATAATAATGTAGGAATAAGTGAGGCATCAATACCGGCCTTCAGCATTTACCCAAACCCGGCAAAGAGCCAAATCAATATTCAAGCAAAGACAAAATTATTAGGATCTGCTTATACTATTTATGATAAAACAGGAAAAACAATTTTAATGGGAAAAATAATTTCAGAAAACATGATAATTGAATTAGGTAATTTATCAGCTGGTATTTATTTCTTGAGTATGGGAGATTATTTTAATCAGTCTTTTAAAATAATAAAAGAATAGCATGAATATTATAAGAATCAATTTGAAAAGAATATTTACAGTAGTATTAGCTTTAACAACGGCTTTGTTTGTAAGCAATACAGCTAAAGCTCAATTACAAGACGGCTCTGTAGCCCCTGACTTTACTGCTACAGACCTTAACGGAAACACCCACCAATTGTACGACTACCTAGACCAAGGTTATTCGGTAGTTATTGACTTTTCGGCTGCATGGAATGGCCCATGCTGGAACTACCACAACAGCGGCGCCCTTGAAGATTTATACATCAACCACGGCCCAACAGGTATGTCTGGCGTATCTGGCAGCACTACTAATGATGTAATGGTGTTTTTTATTGAAGGCGAAGGCAGCAACACCCTTGCCCAGCTACAAGGTACTACTACCAACCAACAAACCAGCGGTTATACCCAGGGTAACTGGATAAACGGTACTCCTTACCCAATTATTGATAATGCATCGTTTAACGATGATTACAACATTGGCTACTTCCCAACCGTTTACTTAATTTGCCCTAACCGTATCATTACAGAGGTTGGTCAGGCTCCTACAGCTACTATTTACACTGCAGCTCAAGCTTGCCCTGTTTCTACTCATCCTAATGATCCAATGATCTTAGCTTACACAGGCGAAACTTCTAGCTGTGCTGCTATCGACATTAAAGCTAACCTTCAAAACCTTGGCTCTAACAACTTAACCTCGGCTATTATTAAAGCTTACTTTAACAACGTAGAGATTTTAAGCTACAACTGGACCGGCAACTTAACTAAATACGCTATTGATGAGGTTACTGTTGGTCAATACACCCCAACACAAAATGGTACCCTAAAAGTGAAAATCACTTCGGCTAACGATGATGTTGCTAACGACGAAGTTTCAATTCCTATCGGACCTGCACCACAAGCAGCTAACCAATACATTACTGTTAAAATTACTACCGATGCTTACGGCTCTGAAACTACCTGGAAACTTAAAAAAGGTAACGGTCAGGTTGTAGCTCAAGGTGGTCCTTACAACGACTTACAAGCTGCCGGCGAAACTATACAAACTCCTGTATCAGTTACTCTTCCTGCAGTTGATTGCTACACTTTCGAAATTCTTGACGAATTTGGCGACGGCATGTGCTGCTCATATGGTAACGGTGCTTACTCTGTAACAGATGGTGCTAACAATGTTTTAGCTTCTGGTGCTCAATACACTTCAACAGAGAAGAAAATATTTTCAGTTACAGATTTTGGAATTCCTGTAATCAGTTCTTTTACACCAACAATGATTTGTTCGGGCAGCACTATAACTATAACAGGAACCAACTTTACAGGTGCAACTTCAGTTACAATAGGAGGTACCCCTGTTAGTTCTTTTACGGTTAATTCTTCAACAAGCATTACAGCAACTGTTGGCTCAGGAACTACAGGATTAATATCTGTTGTTACCCCTACTGGTGCTGCAACAAGCTCTAGTGTATTAACGATAACTCCACAGCCTTCCACACCAACCATAACTCCATCGGGTA
>JBIPNX010000036.1:0-10560 GCA_044378145.1 Flavobacteriales bacterium
CCCGCCATGGTGGCAAAACGTAAAGGGAAATTAGAAAAGCCCGTAAGCCCGTCTAATGCCAGGCGAACCATCTTTTTAAAAGTATAGCCTGTTTCGCCTGCGTTACGCTCGTCACGGTCGTACTCAACGGCAATCTGGTTAAAGCCAATCCATGCAATTTGTCCGCGCAGGTATTTTTGCTGCTCGGGCATTTCTTTCAAAATATTTACAATCACACGGTCTATCAGGCGGAAATCGCCGGTATCAACAGGTATGTTAACCGATGTAATACGCGCCAGTATGCGGTAAAACATTTTGGCGGTAAATTTTTTAAAGAAGCTTTCGCCGGCGCGGCTGCGGCGTTGGGCGTATACTACCTGGTAGCCTTCTTTATGCTTAGCGTATAAATCACCAATAAGTTCGGGTGGGTCTTGCAGGTCGGCATCAATAATAACTACTGCTTTGCCAATGCAGGCATCAAGTCCTGCGGTAACTGCTACCTGATGGCCAAAGTTTCGGCTAAAGTCTATGTAGCGCACATTTTTATCGGTAACACTAAGGCCTTTTATCAATGCCAGAGAGGCATCTCTGCTGCCATCGTTAACAAAAACCATCTCATAGTTTTCAACAGGCAGGCCATCCAGCACGCCTTTTAAGCGGTTGTACAGCAGGCCTATATTGGCTTCTTCGTTGTATATGGGTATTATTACCGATAAATCCATTGCGGCGCTAAAATAGGAAAAATTCACCTCATACCCCTTACATTTCCCCTCACCCCGTCTGACGTGAAACGTCAGACACCCCTCTCCTAAAGGAGGAGGGGAAAATAAATCTGCGTTTTTTAGAAAGAATAAAGACAAAAAATTATTTTAGTACCAATATGGCTACTGATATGCATGGAGATGCTACTCCAACAATATTTGGGAATGCAAAATCACTTCGTAAAGGACTAACAAAGGCCGAAGAATTGCTTTGGACTAATATTAGAAACAGGCAATTTAATGGGCAAAAATTCAGACGGCAACACGTTTTGTCTTTATATATAGCTGACTTCTATTGTCATGAATCTAAGCTGGTAATTGAGCTAGACGGCGGATATCATAATACTAAAGACATGAAAGAATTAGACGAATTAAGAACTAAAGTTTTTGAAGATTTTGGTATAACAGTACTACGATTTACTAATGAGGAAGTGATTAATAATCTTGATCAAGTACTTATGAAAATTAAATCAAATATGATTTAATTTAAAAATTCCCCCTGCTCCTTTAGGAGAGGGGGTTAGGGGGTGAGGGAAAAGGGAGAGAGGTTTCTTAAACAGGAAGAGTTACCTCCTTCTAAACTCACTTACAATTATCGCCGTACTTACTCCTACATTCAGCGATTCAGCTTTGGAACCCGGTGCTGATGGGATAGTGATTTTATGGGTTGAAGTATTGATTAATTCAGCCGATAAACCATGACTCTCGCTGCCCATAAGCAATAGACATGGGGGTTGCACAGGCGATGCATACAAATCATCGCCTCCCAAAACGGCTGCGCAAACAGGGTTATTATGGGCTTTTTTATAATCGGCAATAGCAGGAAGTAAATCAGTATAAAAAACCTGCACCCTAAACAGCGAACCCATTGTAGACTGCACCGTTTTTGGGTTATACAGCTCTACCGTGTTGGGCGAGCATATAATGGTATCAATACCAAACCAGTCGGCAATTCGGATAATGGTGCCCATGTTACCCGGGTCCGATACATCGTCCAGCGCCAGTACTAATTTATCGCCTAATGCGTTTATGTCTAAAGTTGTTTGCGGTTGGTGGGCTACGGCAAAAACCTGGTTGGGGGTAGTTAGTTGCGATATGCGCTCCAACTCGGTATGGGTAATGGTTACCACCTCGGCACCACTTACAGCTAATAGTTGTCTATGTTGGGTAATCCACTCATTAACGGCGTAAACGGAATGAATTTTGATAGCAGAGCCAAGCAACTCGGCAACAGGTTTAACACCCTCAACGGTAAACAAACCCTCTGCAACCCGTGTTTTCTTGGCTGATAACGTACGTAAAAACTTAATGCGGTTAGCACTTAGCATTGTGGGTGGTTTATGTTATTTTTGCCGGAATGTATTGTCGGGCAGCCAAAAATATTGAAATTTAAGCGATGCAGCAGCGTAAAGTTAGCAACACATATAAGTTTATAGCCCTATCGGGGCTTTTGTTGCTGCTAACAGCCTGGGGCTGCAGCCCTACACGCAGGGTAAAAGAAAACCAAAAGATGCTTAATAGGGTTAAAATAGAGGCCGACGACAAATCGGTTGATATTAGCGAAGCATCAGACTACCTGCAACAAAAGCCTAACCGCAAACTGCTTGGCTTTTGGCGTTTTTACCTGCAGGTGTATAACATGGTAGACCCTGAAAAGGCCTTGCGCGATCATAAACGCAGGTTAGATAATAAAACCGCCCGCCAGCAAAAAAGGGATACCCGCCATTATAACCATTGCGTTAAAATGCAGGATCGCTACAAGAAAAAGGGCAAGATATATAAATGCAAGGTCTTCGATAGCGATATTGACCGTATAGAAGCAAAGCCTTTTAGGGAGTGGATACAGGGCATTGGAGAGGCCCCGGCAATTTACGATACGCTATTAACCGGTAAATCTGTTTTTCAGCTTAAGCAATACCTGTTTAACCATGGTTACTTTTTTGCTACGGTAAAAGACTCTGTTGCCGATGCAGGGCGCAAAAAGGCCAACCTGTTTTTTAAAATAAAAGCGGGCCACCAATACATTGTAGATACCATTAAGTATGTAGCTACCGATACTGTGCTACAGGATATTTTAAATAAAGACAAAGGCGATAAAAAGGTGTTTGCGGGCAAGCCGTTTGATACCGAAGCCCTGTCTGATGAGCAGGATCGTTTATCTACACTAATAAAAAGCAAAGGCTATTTCTTTTTTAGTAACGAGTTTGTAAAAGTGAGTGCCGATACCAACAAAGGCAACTACAAAACAACCGTATCATTTGTTATTAAAAATCCACAAGTAGTTACAGGTAAAAGCGGCGAAGACAGCCTTGCCGAAGGCCGCCACATTTTGTACAAGTTGGGCACTATGACGGTTAATATGGGATACGACCCTACAATGCCCGAGGTTTCATCGTACGATACTACTACTTACAACGGCACTGTTTATTATTACCCTCCGGCTAAAAAGCCAATGTTCCGCCCTAAAACGTTAGACTACCATATATTTTTGCGAAAGGATAGCATTTACTCAGACAGTAAACTGGATATAACCCTGAACCGGCTTAGCGATTTGCGAAATTTTAAGTTCATCAACATACAGTTTAATCCTGTGCCTATGGTAGACTCTACCGATGGTAAAGGCATTTTAAACTACGATATTTTACTTACCCCAAGTATGCGCAGGGCTTACGCGCTAGAGTGGCAAGGCACCAATACCGGTGGCAACTTAGGTATTGGCGGTAGCTTTAGCTTTATTAATAAAAACCTGTTTAGGGGCGAAGAGTGGCTGGAGTTTAAAATACGTGGCGCACTGGAGTTTCAACGGTTGGTAAACGATACCATTAGCAGTACCGGCAATAACCGCCTGTTTAACACGCAGGAGTATGGAGCCAGCCTTACGCTTAATATTCCGCGAGGGGTATGGCCTATTAATTACTTTGTTAAAGACCCGCTTAAAAATCCACGTACTGCCATTACAACAGCCTATAACTTTCAAAGCAGGCCGCAATACGACAGGCGTGCTTACACGCTATCATTTGGATGGAACTGGAGGCAGAATAAATACATGACTATAACCTACAATCCGGTAGAGTTAAACTTTTTAAATGCCACGCTTGAAACAGAGTACAAAGCAACATTGCCTTATGTGCTGCTACGAAGCTTTGATAATGCATTTGTTGATGCCGGAAGAGTATCTATAATATGGACAAACCAGATACCCGATAAACGAAAGAATTATGTGTTTTGGCGGCTAGGGGCAGAGTCTGCAGGCTTGTTGTTAAATTCAGTAGGTGTTAAGCAAATTAATATTAATAATGTTGCCGAAGCTACCAAAACAGCGCAGTACTTAAGAACTGACTTTGAGATTTATCCGAATTTCTATTTTAACGATAAAAATGCCATGGCACTTAGGGCATATGTTGGTATAGGTGTGCCATATGGCAATACTGACCGTACCATGCCTTTTGCCAAAGCATTTTTTGCAGGTGGCTCTAACGGTATGCGTGCATGGTTACAACGCTCGCTTGGGCCGGGTAATTTTAATAAATCAAACACTACCAATATTGACCAGGTGGGCGATATTAAATTTGAATTTAATGCCGAATACCGCGTAAAATTATTCAGCTTTTTAGAGCCGGCCTTGTTTGTTGATGTGGGCAATATCTGGCTTTTAATAAACGACCCGCAGCGCCCCGGAGGCAAGTTTGGTATTACTCGTTTTTACAAACAGTTAGGGGTTGATTATGGTATAGGTTTACGTTTAGATTTAAGCTTCTTCTTGTTACGTTTAGACTTTGCCCGCCGCCTTGTTGACCCTGGTGGAGAGTATGGCGGAGATAATTTCTTATCTCCATTTAGGTACGATAAGTATGTGCCCGACCCTGATCAACCCGGCGAAACCAAATGGAAAAATCCTGTCGTGTTTCAGTTAGGTATAGGCTATCCGTTTTAAGCAATGTGGTATGCCGATGTTATATTGCCCCTGTATTTGCCAAAAGCGTATACCTATGCAGTTCCGCAAGAGCTGCAAGGCAGGCTTATGCCCGGGCAGCGCGTAGTGGTGCAGTTTGGTAAAAGCAAATTATATACCGCCATTGTAAAGGCTCTACATAACAATGCGCCTGCGGGATACAATCCTAAAGAACTGCAAGGGCTTATTGATGAGCGGCCTATTATAAATGCAGAGCAGCTAACTTTCTGGAACTGGATAAGCCATTATTATTTATGTACCGAAGGCGAAGTAATGAGCGCCGCATTACCTGCAGGACTTAAGCTGCAAAGCGAAACTAAAATCATTTTTAATCCTGACGAAGCAGAGACAGCTACGGGTCTTAACGAGAAAGAATACGCTGTGCTGGATATGCTGCACCACCACCAGGTAATGGGCATTGATGAGTTAGGCAAAACAACAGGCATTAAGAATATTCACGGCATTGTAAAGGGTTTGTTAGAGAGGAATATTGTTAGTGTTTACGAAGAGCTGAAAGAGAAATTCAAGCCGAAGAAAGAGATACTGATTAAACTGGCCGATGCGTACGACGATGAGGATGAACTAAAGCACCTGTTTGAAAAAATTGAGAAACGCTCGCCCGTGCAATTAGAAGTTATACTGGCCTACATTACACTTACGGATAGATATTCAGAGCAAAAGCTGCCACATATACGCAAGGTTGATTTTATGCGCAAGCTACCCGAGGCATGGCCTAAGGTAAAAGCGCTGGAGAAAAAAGGCGTGTTTGAAATACTGGAAGTAGAGCCCGATTTTGCAACTCAAGGCCTTGAAGGATTAATTGGCAAAGAACTAACCGACTGGCAGCAGGAAGCCTTATTGTCAGTAAAAAAACAACTGGAAGAAAAAGATGTGGTGTTGCTGCAGGGTGTTACATCAAGCGGCAAAACAGAAGTATACATTAAGCTTATTGCAGAGTCTATTGGCAAGGGCAAACAGGTATTATTCCTGATGCCGGAGATTGCATTAACAACGCAAATAATCAATCGCCTTAAAAAGGTATTTGGCACCAGGGTGGGCATCTATCATTCAAGGTTAAATGAGAATGAACGCATAGAAGTGTGGAACCACACACTCAGTTACGATGGTACTGAAGGCTCGGGCTACGAGATATTGCTGGGCGCACGCTCAGCGCTGTTTATGCCGTTTACAAAATTAGGGTTGGTTATTGTTGATGAGGAACACGAAAACTCATTTAAGCAATACGACCCTGCACCCCGCTACCATGCCCGCGATGCGGCTATTTACTTAGCGTCGTTGTTTAAAGCAAAAACGGTATTAGGCTCTGCAACACCGGCGCTGGAAACGTATTTTAATGCGCACGCAGGCAAGTATGGCTACGTAATTATGGACCGCCGCTATGCTGATATGGCCATGCCTACAGTAGAGGTTTTAAATTTAAAAGAATTCCGCAAACGCAAGCAAATGCACTCGCTTTTTGCAAAGCCAATGTTAGATGATATTGGCCTTGCATTGCAAAATAAAGAGCAGGTTATCCTCTTTCAAAATCGCCGCGGTTACGCGCCGTTTATAGAGTGCAGCAACTGCGCGTGGGTGCCGCAATGTATTAACTGCGATGTGAGTTTAACCTACCACAAGCTATCTAATGTTTTTAAATGCCACTATTGCGGTTATAATACACCACCCCCAACACGTTGTGCGGCATGTGGTTCAACAGCATTGCAGCTAAAGGGTTTTGGTACAGAGAAGATTGAAGATGAGTTGAAAATTTTCTTTCCCGATGCCCGCATTGCCCGCATGGACCTTGACACTACCCGCAGTAAAAACAGCTACCGCCTTATCATAGAAGATTTTGAAAACGGGCAGATAGATATACTCGTAGGCACGCAAATGGTAACTAAGGGTTTAGACTTTGATAATGTATCGTTAGTGGGTATATTGAATGCCGATAGCATGCTCAACTTTCCCGATTTCAGGGCGTTTGAACGCAGCTACCAGTTGATGGTGCAGGTGAGCGGAAGGGCAGGGCGCAAGAACAAAACGGGCAAGGTAATGATACAAACCACCAATCCCGACCATGTGGTTATTAAGAGCATAATTGCTGCCAATATGGATGGCTTTTATAATGGTGAACTGGAGCAACGCCAGCACTTTCATTACCCGCCCTATTTTAAACTGATAGAGTTTAGCATCAAGCATAAAAACCCCGATTTGGTTAATGCCGCTGCGGCACACTTTGGCAACCTGCTTAAAAAGGTGTTCGGCACCCGTGTGTTAGGGCCTGAGTTTGCGCTAATACCGCGCATCAACAACTACTATATCAAAAAGATTTTATTGAAGGTAGAGCGCGATGTGCCCAGTGTTAAAGTGCGCGATGTGATTGAAGAATGCATACATAGCTTCCAGGTGCAACCCGATTATAAATACGTTCAAATTGTAGCCGATGCCGACCCTGCTTAACTCACGCAAAATGTTATTTGTTGATGGCATTGGAGCATTAGTATCTGCAACGCTCTTGGGCTTTGTATTGGTGCGGTTTAACGATAATATTGGTATGCCGGTAAAGGTGCTGCACCAGCTTGCAGCAGTTGCTGGTATCTTTGCTGTTTATTCGTTTACAACGTATATGTTTGTTAAAGAGAATTGCAAGCCATACTTAAAAGTTATAGCTATAGCAAACCTTTTGTATTGCTGCCTTACCGTTGGGTTAATGGTTTATTTTAAAGCGGAATTAACCACGTTAGGGTTGATCTATTTTATTGGTGAAGTATTGGTAATACTTGCCCTGGTGATTGTTGAATTGAAAACAGCTTTTAGAAACTAATGCAACCTACGTTTGACGAAATAGCATTAATTGCCGAGACGACTTACAAGGCTGTACGTAGCAGTGGCAAAGGCGGGCAGAATGTTAATAAGGTTTCTACCAAAGTGGAACTGTCGTTTGTAGTGGCTGAATCTGCTGTGCTTACCGAGGAACAAAAAGCCTTGGTGTTTGAAAAACTCATGGCCCGCATTAATTCCGAAGGTGTTTTAAAAGTCACCGAAGAGGGCGACCGTTCTCAACTTGCCAATAAAGAAGCAGCCTATAAAAAGCTACTAACGCTAATTAAAGGCGCACTTAAAAAGCCTAAGAAACGCAAGCCCACCAAGCCATCGGCAGCATCTAAAGAAGAACGGATTGAAGGCAAAAAGAAACGCTCATCCCTAAAAGAAAATCGTAAAAAACCTGATTTTTAACTTTCAGATTTCAGTTTTCAACTTTCAGATAATTACAACGTTTTCTCAATACTCTTCCACAGCAACTCCGCTGTTTTATCCCACGAAAAATCTAGGCGGCGTATACGGCCTTTTTCAATTAACGAAGTACGCAAATCACTATCCAATGCAATGCGTTCCATTTGCTGTTTTATAGAAGATGGGTTGAAAGGGTCAGCCAGTAAAACCGAATTACCACCTACTTCGGGCATGGAGGTAATGTTAGATGTTATCACCGGAACATCGGCATTCATACCCTCTAAAATAGGTATACCAAAGCCCTCAAAAAAAGGTACATAAGTAAGGCACAATGCAGCGCCTAAAAGCTGTTGTAATACTTCATTAGATACACGCCCTACAAATACTACATCGTCTTTAAAAGTAAGCCCTTCGTATGACTGGCGGATATCATCGGTCCACCATTTTTTTTCACCTACTAATAGTAGTTTAGCATTGTGGCCTGTAGCGCTTTTAAACTCGTCAAAAGCTAAAAACAGGTTCACTAAATTCTTGCGCGGATGTATCAATCCTACAAATAAAAAGTACGGCGCGCCCTGGCTGAATTGGTTGCGGGTAGCCTGAATGGCATCGTCTGTAAGGGGCTTGTACAAAGTGTTACAGCCGTTGTATACTACATCAATTTTGCTTTTGTCTATGCCGTAACTCTCTGCAATATCACCTTTAGAAAACTCCGATACCGTTGCTATCCTTGCTGCTTTTTTAGCAAAGCGTGGGAAGAAATAATCGTAGTATTTTCTATTGATTGCTGGCAAAAATTCAGGGTGGTGCACAAAGTTCAAATCGTGGATAACGGGCAACTGCGGCACGCTGGTGCGTAGCGATAACCAGCCATCGGGCGATAGGAACAAATCGGGCTTATGCTTACGCAAAACGTGTGGTACTCCCCAATCGAAATATAAGTACCAAAGCAACGGGTGGCGTGCCTGGGGGCTTGCAATAACGGGTGTTATATTGTTAGCAAAGATGAACTCATCATCCCACTTACGGTCGAAAATAAAAACAAACTCAACATCGGGGTTGCCACGGGTAATGCGGCTAAGCGTTTCATAGGCAAACCAACCGATGCCCTCCATTTTATTGCGGAGCAGCAGGCGTGTGTTTACGGCTATTTTTATTTTACCCATCGGCTAAAGGTAAAAAATTAGCGTAACCCCATGTTATAAGTTGGTAGTCTCTGACGAAGGAGCAATTTTTTTAACCAGGCCGCTAAGTACTTTACCGGGACCAATTTCTACAAACTGTGTGGCGCCATTATCAACCATGGCTTTAACGGTTTGTGTCCACAATACAGGCGCTGTAAGCTGCGCTATCAGGTTAATCTTAATGATGTCAGGGTTTTCTACCGGTTGTGCCTTTACGTTTTGGTAAACAGGGCAAATTGGGGTATTAAATTCAGTATCGTTAATAGCTTCGGCAAGTTCCTGGCGGGCTGGCTCCATTAATGGTGAGTGGAACGCACCACCCACGGGAAGAACCAATGCACGTTTAGCACCGGCCTCTTTCATTTTTTCGCAGGCTTCATTTACCGCTTCGTGCGTGCCCGATATTACTAATTGGCCGGGGCAGTTATAGTTCGCCGGCACAACAATGCCTTTAATGCTTTTGCAGATTTGTTCAACTTTTTCATCTTCCAAACCTAAAATAGCCGCCATGGTAGATGGGTTTATCTCGCAGGCTTTTTGCATGGCTTCGGCACGTTTAGACACCAAGCGTAAGCCGTCTTCAAAACTTAAGGTACGGTTGGCAACAAGGGCAGAAAATTCGCCTAACGAGTGGCCTGCAACCATATCGGGTTTTATATCGCTATTTAAAATAGCTAATACTACCGAGTGAAGAAATATGGCAGGCTGTGTTACACGGGTTTGTTTCAACTCCTCGTCGGTGCCGCTAAACATAACATCGGTAATGCGGAACCCAAGTATTTTATTTGCTTTTTCAAACAGGTCTTTGGCCTTGGGCGACGACTCGTACAAGTCTTTACCCATACCGCTAAATTGCGAACCTTGTCCCGGAAAAATACATGCTTTCATAGTAGTAAATAGTCTCTCTTAAGGGTTATCTATTAATGTAGTTTAGATGATATAATCTTCATAAATTCAGAACGTGTGCGCTCATCTTTTAAAAATACACCTGTAAAAGCTGATGTTGTGGTAACCGAGTTTTGCTTAGAAACACCCCTCATGCACATACACATATGTTGGGCTTCTATAACTACGGCAGCACCAATAGGCGCCATTGTGTCCTGTATGCAATTAATAATTTCGGTAGTTAAACGTTCCTGCACCTGCAGGCGGCGGGCAAAAGCGTCGGCTACGCGGGGCAGCTTGCTAAGGCCTACAATGTAGCCGTCGGGTATATAAGCTATGTGCGCCTTGCCGAAAAACGGCAGCATATGGTGCTCACACATAGAATAAATCTCAATATCCTTAACCACCACCATTTGCTTGTAGCCATCTTTAAACATAGCCGATTTTAAAATCTCGGCAGGATTTTGCTTGTAGCCCTGGGTAAGGTACAGCATGGCTTTGGCTGCGCGTTCGGGGGTTTTTAGCAAACCTTCGCGGTTAGGGTCTTCGCCTAACTCTTCAATAA
>JBIPNX010000394.1:0-2868 GCA_044378145.1 Flavobacteriales bacterium
TTTAAATTATATCTATTACAATAAAATATTCAACTTATATTAAACTACAAATGTAGAACTAATTGACTCGTAATTGTGTACCCTCTCAATAACGTCGGCAAACAAGCCGGCTACCGATAGTACTTTAATCTTAGAAGTATCAACTCCTTCTTTCAATGGTATAGTGTCAGTAACCACCAGTTCTGTAAGCTGCGAAGCTGCAATATTTTCATATGCCTTGCCCGACAGTACAGGGTGTGTACAAATAGCCCTAACACTTAAGGCACCTTTCTCCATCAACATATCGGCAGCTTTACAAAGCGTACCACCTGTATCAATAAGGTCGTCAATAAGTATTACGTTTTTACCTTCCACATCACCAATAAAGGTCATGCTCTCAATAATGTTGGCAGCTTTACGTTGTTTGTAGCAAATAGCCATACCTACTCCTAAAAACTTAGAATACGCATTAGCACGGCGGCTACCGCCCATATCAGGGGCAGCAATAACCATGTTATCTAAGTTAAGATCTTTTAAGTAAGGAATAAATATTGCCGAAGCATAAAGGTGGTCAACCGGAACGTCAAAGAACCCCTGTATCTGGTCAGCATGCAGGTCCATCGTCATTACACGAGTAACACCGGCTGCTGTTAACAGGTTAGCCACCATTTTGGCACCAATTGAAACGCGGGGCTTGTCCTTACGGTCCTGACGGGCAAAACCAAAATAAGGGATAACCGCTACAATTTGGCGGGCCGAAGCACGGCGGGCAGAATCTATCATCAACAATAACTCAAACAGGTTATCTGTTGGAGGGAATGTCGACTGAACGATAAAAACGTCGCATCCGCGAACCGACTCATCAAACGATGGTTGGAATTCGCCGTCGCTAAAACTCAATATCGATGCCTTCCCCAATTCAACGCCTCCATCATAGCTTGCAGCTATCTGTTCGCCGAGGTATCGGGTAGCCCTTCCGGTAAAAATCTTTACCCGGTAAGGTATTAATGGCTGGTTAATAAGTGTTGACAACAGCGTTGTTTTTTAATTAAAAAACCGGTTTCTCAATGGAAAAACCGGAGTTTTTGTGGTCCCGTAGGGAGTCGAACCCCAAACCTTCTGATCCGTAGTCAGATGCTCTATCCAATTGAGCTACGGAACCAACAATTTCCTTTTAAGGGCTGCAAAAGTAGAAATTATTCTTTAAACAGCGAAATTATTTAACAGAAAAATACAACTATTTTCCTTCTTTATCTTTAGGATTGCCTTTAGATATCGTATTACGCATATCTGTATCAGCCTGGATGTTCTGCATTTTGTAGTAATCCAACACACCTAAATTACCTGTACGGAAGGCATCTGCAATGGCTTTAGGTATCTCAGCTTCGGCCTCAATTACCTTGGCACGGGCTTCCTGTGCCTTGGCTTTCATTTCCTGTTCAAGGGCAATAGCCATAGCACGGCGCTCTTCGGCTTTAGCCTGGGCAATGTTCTTATCGGCATTCGCCTGGTCCATTTGCAGCTTGGCACCAATGTTTATACCTACGTCAACGTCGGCAATATCAATAGAAAGAATTTCAAAGGCTGTACCACTGTCAAGACCTTTAGCCAATACTACTTTAGAGATAGAATCAGGATTTTCCAGTACCAGCTTGTGCGAGTCGGCAGAACCAATAGAGGTTACAATGCCCTCGCCTACGCGGGCAATAATGGTTTCTTCACCTGCACCACCAACCAAACGGTTAATGTTAGCACGTACTGTTACTTTGGCTTTAGCTATAAGCTGGATACCGTCTTTAGCAACAGCCGCTACCGGTGGAATATTAATTACACGCGGGTTTACCGACATTTGAACAGCCTCGAATACGTCGCGGCCGGCAAGGTCAATAGCTGTTGCGGTTTTAAAATCTAAGGGGATATTGGCTTTATCTGATGATATAAGCGCGTTTACCACACTTTGTACCTTGCCACCAGCCAGGTAATGGGCTTCCAGCTCATCGCGGGTTATGGTTAACCCTGCTTTGGTAGAGTTAATCATAGCGGTTACAATAATTCCCGGGGGAACTTTACGCCAACGCATGAATATTAACTGCAACAGCGATACACGAACTCCTGAAAGAATTGCCGAAAACCATAGGCCAACGGGGATAAAGTAAAAAAGTATCCAAAGGCCAATAAGGCCCCCAACTATAATAGCTATTAAAATTCCTGCACTAGCGGGCATAATTATGATTTTATTGGTTTAACTGTTATTTGATTTTTTGAGACTGCAACAATAGTGATTTTTGTTGAGGCATCAACATACTCTCCGGTAGTTGTTACCTCGTAATATTCGCCACCAAACTCTGCTTTACCCATTGGTGCTAAGCGCGATACGGCAATGCCTGTGGTTCCCACTTCTAAAAGGCTTTCATCAAAAGTATTTACCTGCCCGTTAAGTTTTTTATGTAATGTAAAACGGTTCCATGTTCCGGCCCTGAATGCCATAATTACCGCACCCAATGTAACGGCAGACGAAATACCTAATACATACAGCCCGGTTGTAGTGCCATAGCCCGCAAATGCAAACCAAAGGCCTACCAGCATTAATATGCCGCCAATAACACCCAGTACGGTTGTGCCGGGTAGCACCAATATCTCTACCATCAGCAATAAAAGGCCTAGTAATAATAAGAGTATAATGCCGATTAGCGTCATACCTCAAAATTAGAATAAACTATTGGATTAAAAAGGGGAATTTAAAGCGGAAGAAGTTTTAAGGCCGCATTTTCTTTTTGGCGCATTTTCTTTTCGTCAGCCGGGGTTTTGTCTTTATACCCCATAAGGTGCAAAACGCCGTGTATCATTACCCTGTGCAGCTCGCACTCAAAGGTGTTTTTGTATGCTTTG
>JBIPNX010000466.1:0-2865 GCA_044378145.1 Flavobacteriales bacterium
TACCTTTTATAAAAGGTTTGTTTTTACCGAACTTCCTCTTTCTTGGCTACCTTTCTTAACAAATATTTCGGTTGCGGAACCGTATCATAAGTAGGGATCGCGTAATAATAGCGACTTTTTCTCATTCTTTTGACTTAGTTGGTTTTAGTGTGTTTTTAATAAATTTTTGTTTCAGCTCGAAGAAATTTCACTTGTCCAATGTTATTTATTTGTTGATTTGTTGATTATTTATTGTTTTGTACTTCTTTTTTTGTTACTTTGCCAGAATTCTCAACGGTGAGCTCACTCCGTCTAAAATCGCTCAGCTTAATCCCGCGGTATGTAATCTTAGATGAATAGACTTTTGTTGGCTCGTTACATTTTTCTTCCCCCTTCGTCCTCTACGAAAGCATTCTTCTTCAAGAAATAATATCTACTCGTATCCATTCATCAGTCGTCCGATTGTCGCAGTATAATTTTAACAATTCCCTTAATGTTTGATTTGCACTTATTTAAGACACATTCTTTTTTTTTGTTCTCGAACTCCTGTGTCTTTTGCTCTGAATACTTAAGCCATTATGATTTATTTGTTTGCTTTTCATATCGTTAACATGTAAATCTTACAATTTACTGTGCTTACCATTCTCAGGAAATGGGCGATCAAAAGGTTCAGAAAGAGGCATAACAATTAAAGAACATATTATTACAAAGCGCTTTCGTCGAGGTTTGGAAAATGAGGTATTCTCTGAAATTAAGTTAAATCAGTCTACGAATAGATAATGGGAAATTTCACACTCGCATTTGGTGTGTGAGAGGCAAAGATGAGCAAGAAAAAAAACACCAACCAAAGTAATTATTCTTTCTTTTAATTATATGGAGTGATGTACGCTCGAGTATTACGACCAACTTGAGAATTATAGCCCATTATATGATGTTGACGTTTGCTTATCTTTGTGAGTGTTTCGCTATACCTAGTCCTTTCCTACTAGTTTGTCCGTGGTCCATTTCATGATTACAACTTTCTATTTCATTAATGGGTTTAACTAACATTCTTATTCATGCTTTCATAAGAAAAACTATTTTGGTATTGTTGAAAATACCAAAACTGGCGAAATTATTGATCGACGGAAAAACAGCGAAAGTCAAGCTGCATCTAATATTGCCTCAGTCTCTACTGGTGACTCAACCGTATGTTTGTACTATTTCTCTTATTACTCTATTACTCGTTTTGTGTTTATCATCATCATCATCATCGCCTTTTGCAATTCTGGCATTTTTACACGTATCAACATTTGTTCTTACTATTATTTTCATTCTTTTATTTGACTTTTGTTAGTATGATTTGCATTATCAATGTTATTATTAATTATTATTAGTAATGATTGAATGTTCCCTTTGGTCCTCACTTTTTCACTTTCCGCCCTTTTTTTATAGATTCAATCATTTTGCCCAAGTACCTGCGACTCTGAAATGCTTTGACGTGCTCAATGACTTTCTTTTAACCACCAGTTTGATTGGACATCTCGAGGTACAATCGCTTTTGCACATTTTTTTTCTATACGTATCATGTTGTTTTGCATATATTTCGTCATTTAGCTTTCTCGGGGGTTTTTTCTTTCCCTAATGTCCCCCTTTCTTCTTGATTTATTGATTACGATCAGTCTTGTCCGTAACAACCATTACTTTCCTTCATCACTTGCATCCGATAACTTTTGCAAACGAATAATGCATCTTCGGTTTTATTATCATCTAGGGGGGTGTTTTTTTACAGTCATTAAAATCATTGTTTTTTTTTAAAAAAAAAATTTGTCTTGGTCAGTTTTGTTTAACTTCTAATTCATAGTTATCATTTTTTCATGAGAATGATTGATCATAGTTCGTAAGGACTCGGTTGATTAAGTTGTCTTTGTGAATGCTTACAAAAAAACTTCATATTTGTTGAACCCGTGACTTCTATTTGTTCTTCTCGCACTTGACAATGTCTAGACTAAATGTCTTGATTTTATATTATTGCTTCGACTATTTTTGGTGTAGGAATCCTCTTAGTTATCTTGGCTTGTCAATGATGCTCTTCCCGATCGTAGCTCGAGCATCAATAATGGTATTTCTTTCATACCCCTCACTTACTTCTTTCTTCTGTTGGCAACCTCGTTAAATTCATCATTCTCCTATTGTTCACCAAGCCTCAATGTATGAGATCATGTCATTCGAGCAATCAAAGTGGGTTTATATTTTTTCTGGTCACCCCAGCCATCTTAACTTCATTCATTTGTACAATCTCTCAAATGTTCTTGTAATTCCAAAGGACACGTCCAAGTCTTTAGCACTGTGCTCGTAGCAAGTTCAACGAACATGCCTTCTTGGCAATGTCAGTATATGGTTCTTGCAATTGCCATTTAACCAATAGTCTATTAATTTTTCTTCGTAACATCTCTAAGTCTTCAAAATGATGCTGAACATGCCGCTGAAACTCACAACTCATAAGCACTGAGCTAACTGGCCCAACTAAACTACCGCGGTATAATTATCAATCATTTTCGATTCTTTTGTGAGACAAAAATCCCACTTTTACTTTAAGCTTTGCTGGTCTTTGTTTGTTCTGGTCGCGATTCGAATATTGGCACTGAATTCTTAATTGTATCTCGATATTCATGCGCTTACTGTATCCACTATTCATGACAATTCAATGTTGGTTCAGTTCCTCTAAAACGTTTTTTTTTTAAGACTTTGAATTTGCTGATTTTCAGGTGCAACGGTTTTTTTTTCTCTGAAATCTCAATGTATTCATTGGATCTATTTGTGATTCTTTTGTGAATTTTACTGAAGCATATTATGTTCTTGTTTCATCGCAAATTTACATTGATGAATCAACCGAAACCTTCTGGA
>JBIPNX010000395.1:0-2862 GCA_044378145.1 Flavobacteriales bacterium
CGTTTAAAAAATTCTCTCCAACACCCGCATTTCCGCGCCCTATGCTACCTCCCACAGAGTTACTGTAGGTAAGCCCGGTACCTGTGCCCGAAAAAGTGCCCAACACCTCTGCGCAATCAATAAATAAACGCATACTGCCCGCGGAATACACAACCGCAGCTACATGGTGCCAGCTGCCTAAGGGTACCGTGGGTATTGCTCCTTTAGTATTGCGGCTTGTTACCCCAACAGGGCCTCCATCGCCAACGTTAGATTGTAATGTGCCAATGGGTATGTTTAGTATTATCCCGTAATAGTCTGTTCCGGGGGTTGTATAATCGTTACTAAATAAAAAATTGGCTATTCCGGGCTGGGCGCTGATTAGGTTTACCCAACACGAAATACTATACGGGTAGCCGGGTCTCATCCCCGGGCCATTAACAAAAGATATGTAATCATTTATACCGTCAAACAAATAGGCCGAGTTTGCTGTGCCAAACCTATCGTTAGCCAACACGGGTCCATTTACTGTAGCCACATTGCCGTTGCCACTTGCATCATTGGCATTGCCTGTAAAAGGAAAATATAACCTTAAACCTTGTGTTAGGTTTATCTGGGCTTGTACCATTACAGTAAAGCAGGTAAACAATGCAATAAGGCCCAGTTGTAGTTTCTTCATAAATCGAATAAGCTACTACAAATATATAAATTGCTGACTAATATGCAAATAGAAAGCCCCCATTTTTATGCGGGGGCTTTCAGCAATACTATGTTAATAGCGGCTTACCACATTTTCGCCCTTTGGTCAGGGGCGCGGTATAGCTTATCGCCGGGCTTAATGCCAAAGGCATCGTAAAACTCATTCATATTGGTAACCACTCCATTTACACGGAACTTGCCGGGCGAGTGTGGGTCGGTAAACAACTGCTCACGCAGGGCTTGTGGGCGGGCATGGCCCCTCCAAATTTGTGCCAGCGACAGGAAGAAGCGTTGGTCAGGCGTAAACCCGTCTATCTTATCCTTGTTCTTGTTGTTCATCCTAAAGGCTTCAAAAGCAATAGTACAGCCACCTAAGTCGGCAATATTCTCGCCCAACGTAAGCTCACCATTAATGTGTACGCTATCTAACGGGAAGTATGCATTGTATTGGTCAACAAACACTTTGGTAAGCGCTTTGTATTTAACAACATCTTCCGGTGTCCACCAATCGGTAAGGTTGCCGTTGGCATCAAACTGACGGCCTTGGTCGTCAAAGCCGTGGGTAAGCTCGTGGCCAATAACCATACCTATACCACCGTAGTTAATGGCATCATCAGCATGCTCGTTAAAGAACGGAGGTTGCAGAATAGCAGCAGGGAATACAATCTCATTAATGGTTGGGTTGTAGTAGGCATTAACCTCTTGCGGGCCCATTAACCATTCTGTTTTATCTACCTTTTTGCCTAACTTAGTAATCATGCGTTTTTGCTCGTTAGCAAAGCCGGCCTGTAGGTTGTACCACCAATGGCGGTCGCTCATTTCAAGGCCTTTATAGTCTCTCCACGTATCAGGGTAACCAATTTTGGTTATAATTTTAGACAATTTTTCTTGTGCTTTTTTCTTAGTTGCAGGGCTCATCCAGGTAAGCATGTCTATACGCTTAGACAGGGCAGCACGTAGGTTTTTCACTAAATCGTCGGCACGTTTTTTAGCGTTTTCAGAGAATTTTACTTTAACGTATTCCTGGCCTAAAATATCGCGAAGAATATAATCAGCATTGCTAACCACACGTTTCCAACGGGGCTCCATTTTCTCTTTACCATTTAAGAATTTGCCATAGAAATCGAACTTGGCATTCTCAAAGTTAGAGCTCATGTACGATGCATTATCGTTAACAATATGAAAGCGCAGGTACGTTTTCCAATCGGCAGCAGGAATTGTTTTTAAGAAACCATCAAGGGCCGAGAAAAACTTAGGCTGGCCAATAACCACCTGTGGGTTATTATCAGGTACACCCGATAGCTTAAAGAACAATGCCCAGTCGAAGTTTTTGTTCTGCTTAAACCAATCGGCCATAGGCATAGGGTTATATACCGCGTAAGGGTCGCGCTGCTCTACAAGGGTCATGTGGGTATTAGCCAGTTTCTCGTCTATACCGTAAACGGTAGCCGCATTTTTAGCTGCATCGGCAGGGGTTTGGCCTTGCAGTTCAAATATCTTTTGAATGTACTCTTTGTATTTTTTGCGGGTCTCGTCGGCCTTGGCATCTTTACGGAAATAGTAATCGCGGTCGGGCAAACCAAGTCCACCCTGGCCAAGGTATAGCGTGTAGGTATCCGATTTTTTCAAATCCTGGTCTACATACATACCAAAAAAGCCCGAGTTGGTAAGCTTAGCCAACAGGCGGGCATTGCCTTGCGGAGTGCCAAAACTGTCAACCGCTGCTAACCAGCCTTTAAGTGGGTTAATGCCTTCTTTTTCAATAAGGTTGGTATCCATTGCGCTGCGGTAGTAAGAGCCTAACAGTTGGGTGTTGCTGCCTTTTTCAGCATCCTTGTTTTTAGATGCATCTTCCATTACGGTGCGCATGGCTTTCTGGCTTTGCTCATCAAGCTCATAAAAAGCGCCCCACTTGCTTTTTTCAGCAGGTATCGGGTTGTTTTTTATCCACTTAGAGTTTACAAAGGCGAAGAAGTCATCGCCCGGGCGGTGGGTAGAATCTAACAGGGTAACATCAAACGGGTTTACTTTCTCCCCCTCGGCAGCAGCCTTAGGCCCGCAAGATGTGATTAAAGCGCCCGTAGATAAAAAGCCTACTGCGGCTAACAGGTATACAATTTTTTTCATGTGTAAAGATTGGTTAAACAAAAGTAACAAGGTTTCCCAAGTAATACTTGGGTTAGT
>JBIPNX010000396.1:0-2860 GCA_044378145.1 Flavobacteriales bacterium
TAGTTTTGTAAATAAAAACGGCAAAAAGATTGATATAAACTATGCTGTGCCCAACAAAAACCAGTGTGCCGGTTGCCACGAGATAGGTGGTAAAATAACACCCATTGGCCCTAAACTGGGTAACCTAAACAAAGATTACCACTATGCTGACGGGGTAAAAAACCAACTTAGTAAATGGGTTGATGTGGGCATACTAAAGGAGTTACCTAAAAAGCCAGGAGCAATAAACACCTATGCCGTATGGGATAACCCCAAAACAGGCAGTCTTGATGCACGTGCCCGTGCATGGTTAGATGTTAACTGCGCCCACTGCCATAACCCTAAAGGCCCTGCTAAAAACTCTGGGTTAGATTTGCGTATAACTCAACTAAACCCTGCATCGTGGGGGGTTATGAAAGGCCCTGTAGCCGCTGGCAATGGCGCTGGAAATAAAACGGTTGATATAGATCCGGGTAACCCTGATAACTCTATTCTCCTTTACCGCTTAGAATCTACCGAATCGGAAGTAATGATGCCCGAACTGGGCCGCAGCCTTGTGCATGTTGAAAGTGTAGAGCTTATTAAGGATTGGATATTGGCAATGAAACCCAAAGTGCAGTAATGTGCAACTTACTCCCGAAGAATACAGCATTGTAAACAACAGTCGTTTTTTACTGGTTAAGGCCGATATTATTTCCAAGGTTAAAACTGAGTTTGAAGTATTGCAAGATGCTTATTCGGGTATCATAAATTCAGAGAATATAACTCTACCAAAAACCGCAGCACCTAAAATATCGAGAGGCGAAAATTACAAAGGCCTCCCCTATTTGGTTTTAGACCATCCAGCGGTATTCGACAAAGAGAATATACTCGCTTTCCGCACCATGTTTTGGTGGGGCAATTTCTTCAGCATTACCCTGCATTTACAAGGAACGTATAAAGAACAATACCTGAAAAATATTACAGAAAAACTGTTGCTAAGTAAACCTCATGGGTTGTACGTATCGTGCAACCATAGTGCCTGGGAATACCATTACGAAGCGGATAATTACCGGATGGTTAAACACATGGCTGACGAGCAAATTACATCAGCCTTAAACCAAGGCAACTTTATAAAATTGAGTGCAAAACTGGAGCTATCGGCCTACGAGCAATTGCAGCCGTTTATGAAGGAGTGGTTTGGGGTTTTAAGTGGGTTTATTGCACCCACCCCCTCCCCATAATGCAAAGCATTATGGTACTCCCCCTTAGCAGGGGGAGAGCTAAAAAATTAGAATTTAACTCCCAGGTCGGTCATGAGCATTTTGTGCTCGCGCACAATGTTATTTTGCTCATCCATCACCTTGAAAGAAACAGCCGGCTGCGGGCCCCAGTCAAAATCTATAATACCATACGCTTTGCCAAAATACACTTTGCCAACAGTGCGTCGCTTATTAAAAAAATGGTATAGGTTGTTGTAGTGGGTCATGCCGCTTGATGTAAACTCATACACAGGGTATTCGCGACCATCAAGTTCGTCTTTTAAAAACTCAGAGTGGTGCACATCTCCACTAATAAATAACACTCCCGATGCTTTAGACTTAGCAATCATCTCGCTTAGCCTTTTCTTCGACTGTTTAAAGCGTTTCCATAGCTCGAACAAGCCACGTTTAGGTATAAACTGTATGCTGGTTCCAATGATATTGATTTGTGCATCAGAGGTATTTAATTCATTCTCCAACCACTTCCATTGGGTTTCGCCAAGTATATCTCCTTTCTTATTGTATTTATCGCGGTTGTAGCGGGTATCTAGCAATATCACCTTTACTTTTTTTCCGGCAGGGCCATAGGTGTATGATGTGTAAACTCCATCTTGCCTGCGGCGGGGCGAGTCTTTAGGTTCGCCAATAAAATCAAGGAATAACTGTTGGCTTGATTTCTTAATGGGGTTGTCTTTACCTACGTTGTTTTGGCCATAATCGTGGTCGTCCCATGTTCCGATAACAGGTACATTCTTAACAAGGTTTTGGTATCCGGGTTTACTTTGTTGCAGCTCCCACGATTTTTTCAATACCAGGGTATCTTCTGTATCAGCATAAATATTATCGCCCATCCAAATCCACAAATCAGGATTTTGTGCAGATATTTTATCCCACAGGGGTTGTTCAACCTGCTCATTATTGCAAGAGCCAAAAGCAATACGGTTAAGAGGCTCAGTACTTTGAGCAATAAGATTAAGTGCAAATACTAATGCTGATGCTGCTGCTATTAATTTTTTCATACTTATTATAAGAGTGGCAAAAGTAGCAAACAAATAACCATACATAGGGTTATTTAAACCCATTATAAAATTAACTAACAATTAACAATTGTAAACTATAGTATATAAAATAGTTTATATTTACCCCTACATAAAATTTCAGCATGAAAAAACTGTTACTAATTGCTTTTATAGTAAGCGGGATACTTGCTAATGCTCAGTCGTTGCCAATTGGGCACTTAACATTAGCTACTACAGACCCGGCGCGCAATAACCGCAATGTTACTGCCGAGGTTTATTACCCCGGCACCACTGCCGGAGACGATGTTCCCGTAGCTACAGGTAGCTTTCCGCTGGTAATATTTGGGCATGGCTTTTTAATGCAAGCGGCAGTGTATAATAATATATGGGAAGAGTTGGTGCCAAAAGGCTATGTATGTGTGTTTTTAACTACCGAAGGGGGTATATCGCCCAACCATGGCGAGATGGGAACAGATTTTATCTTTATTAAAAACTCCCTTCAAACCGATGCATCAACAAACACTAACTCGGTATTCTACCAACACTTAACTACAACATCGGCCTACATGGGTCACTCTATGGGAGGTGGCGCATCGTACCTTGCAGCACAAAACGACCCTA
>JBIPNX010000397.1:0-2857 GCA_044378145.1 Flavobacteriales bacterium
AATAGTTATAGCAGCCATGTAGGTGGGATGCATATTGCCGGGCGTAAGGTTGCCAAACAATACCATAAGCAGCGCCATTAAAGGGCCTGTTGAAATAAGTAAAAGCTTTTTAAAGCGTTGGCTCATGGGGTAAATATACTTTTTAGTCGGCAGTAGTTGGTATTTAGTAGTCAGATAAGTTCAAAACAAAAAATTAAGCCCCTTGTTAGTTGGGCGTGAATAAATTTGCGCACCTGTCAGAAAAAGACATTGACCGTGTTATTGAAATGGCATGGGAAGACCGCACGCCATTTGATGCCATACTTGCCCAATTTAGTTTGAGTGAGGACGATGTGAAAGCATTGATGAAAAGGGAAATGAAACCATCATCGTGGCGCATGTGGAGAGCGCGTGTGCAAGGCCGAAAAACCAAACATGCCGCTATACGGGTTGATGATGTGGACCGCTTTAAATGCACCCGCCAACGTCAGGTAAGCAACAACAAAATCTCAAAGCGTAGTAATAGTAGGTAGTCAGTCGTTAGTATTCCGTCAATTAGTCTTTACTGACTACCGATTACTGAATACTAACTACTATATTGCGGTATGAAAGACATTGCATTGGTTTTTGTGGGTGGGGGCTTGGGTAGTGTGGTGCGTTTTTTAATCGGCAAAGCCATATTAAGCCGTTATACCACTGTATTTCCGTGGGCCACTCTGGGGGTTAATATTTTAGCGTCGTTTTTACTTGGAGTTATGGTTGCTACCTTCCACCGTAAACCCGAAAACACCCAATGGGCATTGGTGCTGATAGGCACAGGTTTTTGTGGCGGGTTAAGCACCTTCTCTACCTTTAGTTACGAAAACTTCAGCCTTATCCAAAAGGGCGAAATAACCATGTTTATAGTTTACACCATTGCCAGTTTTGCCGCTTGTTTAGTGGGCGTGGCAGGCGGTTATATGGCTATGCGTAATTTGTAAAACTGATTACCCACAACTACCAACTATTAACTATCTTAGCCCGTTTTTAATCGGGACATGCTAGGCACTCAAATACTCAACTACAAGTTAACCGCGCTTATTGGCGAGGGAGGCATGGGGCACGTGTATTTAGGCGAGCATGTCAGCCTGGGGCGTAAAGCAGCGATAAAAATCTTATTACCGCAATATGCCAACAACCCTGAGATTAGGGCCAGGTTTAAAAACGAAGCGGCAGCACTTTCGCGCCTGCAACATCCGGGCATTGTTACGTTGTACGATTATGTGGAGAAGGATGATATGCTGTGCTTGGTTATGGAATATGTTGAAGGGCATAACCTTGACCACTACATTGCCAACATCCGCGGGCCTATACCTGAGTCGGTAGCGTTGCCGTTGTTCGACCAGATACTAATGGCTTTTGCATATGCCCATGCTACGGGTGTTGTACACAGGGATATTAAGCCATCAAATATTATCATCACCCCAGACAGTAAGGTTAAAATACTTGATTTTGGTATTGCCAAACTGTTGGAACATAAAGACCATAAGCTAACCCGCACGGGTTCGCGCATGGGTACGGTGCTGTATATGAGCCCCGAATTGGTACAAGGCAAAACAGTTGATTTACGCTCTGATATTTACTCGTTAGGTGTAACGCTTTTCCAGATGCTATCTGGGCAAGAGCCGTACGATAAAACCCTGCCTGAATACGAAGTGTATAACAACATTGTACACAACCCGCTGCCACGTGTTCGCGATATTTACCCTATGGTAAGTAGCCACGTGCAGGATATTATTGATAAGGCTACCCGTAAAAATCCCGAAGAACGTTTTGATAGCTGCGAGCAATTTTTAGCAGCGCTGCATCCAACTACCATTACTAAAAACGAAGCAGAGATTATACCACAGGCAGACCCTGTTCCACCGGCTAAAGTTAAGTTTGAAGGTAAACCCCGCAAGCAAAAACGCCCGCGCTATGTGCGGGTAATAAGCCTGTTGCTTATTGTATTTACCGTTGCGCTTGGCGTATGGTTATACAACTGGTACACTACCAGTGTAAATGTATCGTATTACGTACTGGCCGATAAGTTATTGCTGCGCCCCACCAAAGGCGATGATAATGCGCAAAATGCCATTGCTACGTTGCGCTACGGAACACCTGTTAGCATAGTTGAGAAAGATGCGTTTGTTGATAGCGAAGGCCTGACATGGTGCAAGGTTCGCCCCGATGGTACCAAGAACGAAGGCTATGTTGCTTTTAACTATTTGGCACCCGAAGGTGAGTTTAAAAAAATGCGCAACATTTTTGCCACTAACGATAAAGCACAGCAAGGCACCAAAGTGGCTTTTAAAAAGGCATTGGATTTATTCTTTGAAAAGAACAACCTGTACATAAAAACCAAGATTGATAACCAGGTTGCTTATACGACAGACTGGGCTTTTGATGGCTCTGTACAAAAGGTAGATAACAACATTTTAGCACAACCCGATTTGAATAACGACAAGCGCGATGATTATGCCTGCTTATTGAAAAACACTACTACCAACGAGCGTTGGTTGGTTGCATTCACCTTTACCGGTGCCGATGAAGCTAAGCAGGTAGTAGATAAAAAATTACCTGCAGGTAGCTACCGCATTAAAAAAGCGGCAAAAGAAAACCTGTACTTTTTAGGCAACTACACTACCGATAGTACATTAACCAAAATGCCTTTAAAAGAAGACATTCCTGCTGATGGTTTTATCCTGAGCGATTACAGTAAAAACCGCACCTGGCTTTATCTATTAAATGAAAAAGAAGGTACGGTTAAAGAAGTGGAACAGTAAGCTTAACTCTTAACAAATTTCTTTACCACGCGGTGCTTGCCTTCTTCGGCTACAAAGTAGTAAATGCCTTTAGG
>JBIPNX010000468.1:0-2546 GCA_044378145.1 Flavobacteriales bacterium
GCCTAAAGGACAGTTGAGTTTTTCCGCCACGCTCCAAAACTCAACTTCAAGGGTTTTCAGCCTAGTCTCTTATAAAGTAACGGCTGCGCCTTTCATAAACTGTCATTATTCTATCAGCTATTTAGTGGGGTTTTTAGAGCCTTCGAGCTTGTCCAAACGGTAATCTTGAATCTGGTTCTGTGAAACAACTTCATTTCTTAGCAGTTTTATTTCGGAATTCATGTCAGCAACTTTGCTGCCAACAGAGAAACCTCCAGATATTAGATATAATCCTGACTGCGTGACAATAGTTAGCGCTGTAATTAATAATCCTATCCGTTCATTCATTCATTCATACTCTCCCATATCTTTACTTGACAATTTCCCAGTGGCATAGCAAAACGGAATCTTACATAGTAGATAGGTGAAACATCCTGATAAATAATAATTTTTGGGTACTTATTAGTCAGAGTAAATCTTTCACCTAATTCAACATCACCTCCCAATACAGGAACTCTAATAACCTGGTGAATATACCCCACGACATTTCTGGGATTTAAATTTGTAGTTACTCCCAGAATACAAATAGTTTTAGAGAAAGACGACGGAAATAAATAATATCCATCGCCTTCA
Organism: Flavobacteriales bacterium; assembly: GCA_044378145.1. Taxonomy (GTDB): domain Bacteria; phylum Bacteroidota; class Bacteroidia; order CAMBQF01; family CAMBQF01; genus CAMBQF01. The sequence continues at coordinate 613 of JBIPNX010000468.1, forward strand.
ATTTTCCTGTTTTCTTTTAACTTCCAATCAAAAGAAGCGAGATTCATACTACCCCGTGATTAATTCACAGCCGTAAATCTGGTACTCCTTGCCTGCGACCCAAACTTTTTTCTTCTTGAGCGCACCGCCCGTGGTAGCAGCGTTGATTTTGTCAGGTTCACAGAATCGAACAGTTGATCTACTTTCCCCATTTGCGCCAGTGTAGTAAATTCTTACCTTTGCTGGGTTGGGAGAATTTGCCCCAAAAACTAAACCCTCATCAGAATCTTTTCCGAGTACCACGCCCAAGGTATCAGCAATATTCTTGTAGAGGTTTTTCTTTCCTCTCCAAGCGTACCGAACAGCTCCGGCGTTTGCTAAAGCGCCGCCAAGATTAATCCAGTAAATTTGACTTTTAGGTTCTGCCATTTCTTCCTTGATATAAATTTAATAATTGAGTTTATAGAGGTTGGATATAGCTTATCTAACCTCTATAAAACTAGGCTAGGTAAGGAGTTACAACATGCAGAATTGCCCCCGCAGCCGTTACTGTTTTCACGCTTGAAAAAGTTGCTGATATAGAAGCAGTACCAGCATCAGTGTCATACTGAATATTGATATTGTTCGGATTAGCTGTATTAGTTTTTTCTTGTGCTTGAATCTTTTGAGCTAATTCTAAAATCGCGCCGCATAGCGAGGTAGACTCAATATCTGCGCCACCGTTATTAAATGTGGGACTAACATGGTTGGTTGCACCAAAGGTGGGTTTGCCAGATGTCATTACAACAGCAACAGGAAGTGAGCAAGTGACAGTCGTAGTTTTAGCCGCATTGTTATGGGCAACATCGGTAAAGTCTACGTTAGTAGGAAAAGCGCTTGATTCTTCAGCGAGTTCTAGTAATTGAGCAGCCTCAATCAAAGCCGCTTCATAAGTAGTTGATTTGAGAGTTCCATTGCCGGGTGCTAATAGCATTATTTTTGCCTTTGATACCAATTAACTAAAACGAATTTAGCCTGGTAATCCCTTGGTGGCAAGCTTTATTTCAGTCGTACCTTAACCCCCGACAGGGATTCACTTACTGGGACACCCATCAATAATGCAGTACCAATATGATCCAATTTTAAAGCAGTGCGGCGACTTGCCAACCTTTGCCCTATTCCTTAAAGTATTTGGGTGGTAATTCAATTTTTTTGCTGCTTCCTTTAATGGGATAGCTTTACTGATATCATTGGGAATCCTCCAGTGAGGGTGAGGAATTACAGGATTAGTCATAGTGAATCACCCATTCTGGTTTACTCTCTTTTCTTCCTGTCGGGAAGAATTTCGCCATTCTTCCCTTTACTTTTATTTTCGCTAATGGTTCAGCGGTCTCTACGTTTCCATCTTTTGAAAGGTAAGCACCTTTTAAATATTCAGGATTGACGACGGATTTACAGGCGTTTAATACTTTAAGTCCCTCAGCTTTATCTACAGCATGGAGTGTTATTTTGCTGTTATCTTTCAACACATATATTATTTCCCAATTACCTTTTGTGTAGTTAGGAATTGGACATAATGTGGGTTTGTATCCTGGTTTGGGATGCGGGATTGTGATTTCATATTTTGGACTTCCTGATTTCCCGTTAGGAAGTATTTCCCCAAATTGAAATATTAACTGCGGTCTGTGATGTTCTGGACGTATTAACCAAGCGTCAGGAGTAGCCGAGTAGCATTCGTAGCATTCTTTCTCCTCTTTGTTTTTAGCCAAGCAAAGGGCTGTGTTAGACTTAGCTATTTCTTGGTAGCTATTAACGACTTGAGCGGCTTCGTCACCATCTTCCGTAGCTAGAACCTTCACGCTTATTTCCTTGATTTCTGCGGTCCAGACCCCTTCCTTATTGGAACAAATTACTGTAGGAACATCCACTTCAATCCAGCCTAATATTTGGCATGGCTCCTTTACAATATCTTCTAT
>JBIPNX010000398.1:0-2849 GCA_044378145.1 Flavobacteriales bacterium
TGCCTACATACTATGCCTTTGTTTGTTTGTAATGTTATGCTTTTTTATTCCCGGTGCCGGGCATTTCGACACACACTTTTGGGTTAACTGGTCGGTGGCGTTAAAAACCACAGGCCTTGCACATGCTTACACCATACCCGAATTAAATTACAACCCCATTTACCTTTACGTTCTGCGTGCATATGCTGCCGCAATGCCCAATGCAGAAGCTATTGCACACAACATACATTACCTTAAAGTATTTACCCTGTTGTTTGATATTGGCGCAGTAATGCTGCTTATGTGGTGGGCCAATAAACACGGGCGTACTATATTCATTGCCTTTTTTGTGCTGTTTAACATTGCATACTTATACAACACCTTGTTTTGGGGGCAAATAGATGCCATACATACAACCCTGGTATTTGCCGCATTTGTTCTGGCTTTTGAAGAAAAACTTATTTGGAGTGCTGTTATTTTTTTGATTGCCTTAAATACTAAAACACAAGCCATTTTATTTTTACCCGTATTGGGGCTGGTATGGCTACCGATATTAAAAGGCAACGGAAAAACAATTGCAAAAGGCCTGATAGTATTGATTACCCTGCAGGTGCTTATAATTTTACCTTTTCTGTTAAAAGGCACCGCTGGCAATATATGGAATAACTATGTAGGTGTGGTAGATTATAACAAAGCACTATCTATGCACGCATATAATTTTTGGTATTTAATACTATGGGAAAACTCTGAGGTGCCCAGAGACTTGCCCGATACCGATACTTTATTAGGTGTAACCTACAAAGCATGGGGCTTTATTATGTTTTGCCTAGCGTCGGCAATTGCGCTTATCCCCTTGCTGTTAAAGTCGGCTGTGGCGTGGGTAAAAGGCCACCGTTTAGGGTTTGAGCAGGCTGAGCAATTTATGTTGAGCGCCGCCTTGGTTGCAGTAATTTTCTTTTTCTTCCCCACCCAAATGCACGAACGGTATTCTCACCCCGCATTGCTTTTTGCGGGAGCTTATTTTGTTATAAGCAAGCGTTGGCTAATATTCCTTTTTATATCCTATGCCTATATAATGAACTTAGAATCGTTGGACAAATGCTGGAAATTAGACAATTACAAAACCTTTGCTTTTGATGCACGACTAATCAGTGTTTTGTATGCAATCTCTCTTGTTTACGGCACCTACAGGCTGTATAAAGATTATGGTATTAAGGCCGATTTAAGAGAGTTGAAAGGACGGTTTGGCAAGAAGCAATTAGCATAGCATTATTTTAAATCTACCTCCAACACAAACGGATCAAACACCTGCGCTATATAAAGCTTGCCTTTATAGATAAGCCCGGTGGAATTAGCACTTATACGTTTACCATCATCAGCAAAAACAACGCGACTCGCCATTGTTTTGTAGTTTACCGCATACGTTATTCCCGGCGATGGTTTGCTCGATTTTTTAACATGCCCTAAAAATTTGAATGGCTTTGGATGGGCAACAATAATTAATTCATCGCCATGCTTTGTAATATTATCGTAACCGTAAAAAGGCGCAATATTTACCGGATTGTTTTTTAGTGTACCATCCTCATTTTTAGTGTAACGGAACAGAACTTTTTGCTGCACCGTTGATACATACACATTGGTATCCAGCACAAGCACCCCGTTAGCATACGCCAACTTTTCAGCTACTACAGAGCAGCTACCCAGGCTATCAAACATAACTACATTGGCACGTTTTTTCTTGAATAATTTCTCTCCTAACGAGCCACGCTTACCGCTATCGTTAGTAACGTACAAAGTGCCGTTTGGCCCTGCGGCACAGTCGTTGGGAGATACTAAGAACGCACTGCTAAACTGCTGCTGAAACACCAGCCTGTCTGCCTCTACAGTATACATAGCTACAAAGTGCTGGTTAAGATCGTCGCGGTGGGTAACCACATACAAGTAGGCCTTACCATTGCGGGTAATAATATCAATGCCATGCGGATTAAAAACAAACCCTGCGGGTTCGCCTGTGCGGGCAAGGGCTTTGGCTTCCTGTCCGTCGAAACGGTATTCCATTATCTCGCCAAGGTATGCCTCGCCTTCGCGGCGTGCATTGCACGATATCAGCAACCGTGGGCTGGACGAAGTGCTGTCTAACACAATATCTTCAGGTCCCGGACCACACTTAATCTGGCGCGTAACGTTGTCAGAATTTTTAGGCAGGCTTGCGCACGAAGCCATGATGATTATTACAAAAAGCAATATGTACCTCATGGTGCTAAAGATATGGAAGAATTTTAAATCCCCCTTTAAATAAAGGGGGCGCTGTAAAGCTGATGCAATCAGGTTTACAGAGGGGGATTTTTAATTTGCGACTAAAAATCCCTCCCCTTCGTTACACTCAGGTACTCCCTTTATTTAAAGGGAGAATCTATTCATATCGTAACGCTTCTATAGGATCAAGTTTAGACGCTTTTATGGCAGGATATAAACCCGACACCACCGCAACTATAAAACAGAGTATTACACCCAGTGTAATCCAGCCCCAGGGAACAATAAATCCCGTGCCCAAAAACATGGCGGTTAAGTTGCCAATTATTATCCCGAATATAATGCCCACAAAACCACCAATCTGGCCAATTACAATAGCCTCTGCCAAAAACTGGTTGCGTATGGTAGCCGCTTTAGCACCAATAGCTTTGCGTATCCCAATTTCTCGGGTACGTTCTGTTACCGACACCAGCATAATATTCATTAGCCCGATAGCAGCGCCTAACAGTGTGATAATAGCAATAACCGTAGCCGCCAATGTTGCATACTGCATATTGTCTATAAGCATGCTGGCCAGGTTATCGCTTTTGGTAATGGTAAAATTATCTTCTTCGCCA
>JBIPNX010000399.1:0-2847 GCA_044378145.1 Flavobacteriales bacterium
AGCAGGCATACTCCATGTAATATGCAACCAGTTACGTGTGCGGAACGATGCGCGGGCATCTATCGCAAACAGGGAATCGTTTAAACCACCGGCCTGTTGAGAAAGGAAACCCATTTGGGTGTACTCTCCTTTAATCTTCATTTTATCATTGATCTGATAATAAACCGCACCATAACCCGAGTTGTAGTTATAGCGGGAGTTCATTCTCCAACCATCGGCATTGCGGTGGTTAAAAAAGCCCATATAACCCCATTTACCTTTAGTACCCGAAATACTGGTGTATGAATTGAAAACACCATAGGTACCTGCTGTTTGATAGCTTTCAATACTTATAGGCTTTATTGCGTTGGGCTTTTTAAAACGGTAGTTAACCAAACCACCAAACTGAGGGCCAAATTGTAACGATGCAGCACCGCGTACAAATTCTACGCCTTCTAAGGCTTCAAAAGCGGGTGTGTAATATGCTTCAGGGTAACCAAAAGGGTCTGCAGCTATATCATAACCATTTTGCCTGTTGTTAAACTCCCACGAACGGTTAGGGCTTAAACCCCTGGTTGCAATGCCAACTTGTATACCGGTACCATCATTCTCCCATATCATTAACCCCGGCACCTTGGCAAACGATTGGCGGGTATTATTAACGGCAATGTTGGCATCTATACGTTGCATATCTACCAACTCTGTTTTTTTGCCTGCATAAAGGTAAACTCCATCAACATCTTCTAAGCGGCTAATGCCCTTAAAGGAACCTTGCACATCGCTAATACTTACTGTTTTTAGTTTAACTGTATCTTTTATTACCGGACCTTGGGTAAATGCCTTAAACGGCAATACTAATAATGAAACAACAATAACTCTTTTACAAATGGACATAAACACTATACTTAATTAGACTAATTATAAATAATGGCGCAAAGAAACTTCTTTTTTAGAATGATTCCAAATAAAAACTAACCTTTGTTAAAATATCTTTATGTCCAGAAATATCAGCTATGAAAAAGTTTAATACACTATTGCTACTTACCCTACTAACACTTGCAAATATTACTTTAAAAGCCGGCCCGGGCGATACAACCGTTGTACAGGTGATGACCTATGGTTCGGCACAGGATACTACAGTATTATTTCCACCTGCAAGTTTATCGGCCTATAAAGTACTTATGATGTATAAGCTAAAATGTAACCCCGCGCAAAACCCTGCGTGTGGAGAGTGGGATTACCTTACATATACATACCTATACAAAGGCACGGGTGTAAACGATTCTACCGTAGCATCTATTGACACTACGTTTGATAATAACCAAAACATAATTTCTATTGACACTGCTTGGAACGTATTTGAAGTACAGGAGCGTTTTGAGCTAGGCCGCTACATTACCCCTTACGGCATTAACCTTGACTTAGGCGCGGGCTTTACCTGGGTGTTTGATGTATCTGATTATAAATCTTTGTTACATGATAGCGTTCGTATTTCTGCAGGTAACTGGCAAGAGCTTTTAGACCTTAAAATATTGTTTATAGAGGGTACTCCTCCACGCGAGCCATATAAGGTGACTAACATATGGAACGGTAACCCGGGCTATGGTTTGCAAACATCTATTGAGAACTTTTTAAATGCACGCCAGGTACCTATTGATGCAAACTCAATAAACACACGTTTAAAAATGCGTGTTACTGGCCACGGCTTTGGCGGTACTGAAAACTGTGCTGAGTTTTGCCCTAAAGCACACAGCATTTGGGTAGATGGCACCCAACGCTACAGCAAAGTTGTGTGGAGGGATAATTGCGCTAAAAATCCTGTTTACCCACAGGGTGGCACATGGGTTTATAACCGTACCAACTGGTGCCCTGGTGCAGAAGTTTGGACTTACGATGTGGAACTAACCCCATGGGTTACTGCAGGGCAAACATCAACCCTTGATTATAATATTGAACCATACACCTGGGATGGACAAGGCTCTGTTCCTTACTTTGCCATAGAAACCCAACTGGTAAACTACAATGCACCAAACTTTACGCTTGACGCCGCCTTGGAAGATATTGTAAGCCCAACTAATGCTGATATTTACGGCCGTGCAAACCCTATATGCGCTAAGCCCGAAGTTATTATTAAAAACACAGGCACTACTGCGTTAACAACTGCTTACATTACCTATGGTGTAGTTGGTGGCACACCTGAAACATACAAATGGACGGGCAACCTTGCCTTTTTAGATACCGCACATGTTATCCTTCCAACATTTAATTGGGCAGGCATTGGACCAAATAATTACAACTTCTACGCAACGGTATCAAGCCCTAATGATGGGACAGACCAATACCAGTATAACAACACGGCAAAATCTACCTTTACTCCAACTCCAACATTGGCTGAGAACAAGTTTGAGATACGCATGAAGACCAATAACATTGGCTCTCAAAACTCTTGGGAATTACGTGACCTATCGGGCACAGTTATAGCATCTCGCAACAATTGCGGTAACAACACTATATACAAAGACACCGTAGAACTAGCTCCCGGCTGCTATGAATTCAAACTACTTGACCTGGGCGAAGATGGCCTGTCTTGGTGGGCTAATAACGATGGCGCAGGCTATATTCGTTTCTACAAAATGTCGGGTAGTATATTAAAGTCGTTCGGGGCCGATTTTGGTTCGGAGATACTATTCAACTTTACTGTTGGCACTGTGCTTTCTACTGAAGAAAATAATGTAGGCAGCATGTTAATGTTCCCTAACCCATCTCGCGGAGAAACGTATTTAGAAGTACCCGCAAATGATAATGGCGATAAGCTTGTTGTTGTTACAGATTTGATGGGCAAAAAGGTATTTGAGAAAAACTACAGCC
>JBIPNX010000037.1:0-10477 GCA_044378145.1 Flavobacteriales bacterium
TAATGGTGTTAAAAGACATTGAGGGTATTAATAATATTCTTTCACTTTCTAAAAACACCGGCGTAAAAAGGGTGTTCTACTCATCATCGAGCGAGGTGTATGGCGAACCGGTAGAGTTTCCTCAAAACGAAGAAACAACACCGCTGAACTCGCGCCTGCCTTATGCTATTGTTAAAAATGTGGGCGAGGCCTACCTGCGCTCTTTTAAAAGGGAATACGGGTTAGATTATACAATCTTCCGCTTTTTTAATACTTATGGCCCTAAGCAGAGTAAGGATTTTGTTATTTCTAAGTTCATATCGCGTGCTATGGCCAATAAAGACATTACCATTTATGGCGATGGCAGCCAAACACGTACCTTCTGCTATATAGAAGACAATGTGGATGCATGTTTATCTGCGTTTTATGACAATAAATACGTGAACGATGTGGTAAACGTAGGTGGTGCCGATGAATTACCTATTGTTGATTTAGCTAAGTTGATTATTAAGGTAACGAATTCAACATCTAAAGTAGTACACCACGAGGCATTGGAAGAGGGCGATATGACCCGCCGCCAGCCTGATACAGAGAAAATGAAAAAGCTGTTAAAGCGCGAACCCATTACCTTAGAAGAAGGCATCAAACGTATTATTGCCAACCCTAAGTTTATCCTGTAATGCGTTTTAGCAAGCACATATTTATTTGTACTAACAAGCGTACAGAGGGAACACGCCCCAGCTGCGGGCATGATACGGGCCTTGAACTGGTTGCAGCGTTTAAAAAAGCAATAAAAGACCGTGGGCTTAATACCGAAATACGTGCTCAAAAAGCGGGTTGCTTAGATGCCTGCGAGTGGGGACCAAGCCTTGCTGTTTACCCCGAAGGCATTTTCTATAAGCATGTTACACTGGCCGATGTGGAGGAGATTGTAGAGGAGCATATTGCTAACAACCGCCCCGTTGTAAGATTAATTAACACTTTTGAAAAATTAGAAAAGTAAAAAAGCATATATTTGGATTAATATTTGATATATTTGAAAAACGAAAATCATTACGCTATGAAAAAGCTAGTTTACATATTCGCATTCTTCGCCATGTTTTTGGTAGTTAATACTGCTAAGGCACAATCTAATTTACCTGCTACAGTTGGTAAAGTAATTTTGGTAAAAGTTGACCCTTCTACCATGGCCGAAGCCCGCGGCAAAATAAACTCTGTACTTACAGATGGTAAACTGAATGGTTACCTTGAAGCAGAGCAATCGTACATTGTTACTATTCCTGACAATGCTGCCCAAATACAAACAGCTAAAGACCAGGTACTAACCGTTTACCCTGCGGCTCAACTAACCGTTGTTACTGTTGACGAGGCGAACGTACTGATAACAGCCCAACGCAACGCCAATTACCCGGGGCACGAATAACGAAATAACTTATTAATATATAGAAATCCCGTATAGCCTCAGGCTATGTGGGATTTTTTTTTTCACCTCACCCCCTAACCCCCTCTCCTAAAGAGAGAGGGGGGAATTAATATTGCAGTTAATAAGTTGTAGCACCGTAGCTTCAAAGAATAAGCTATTCTTCTTTTCTTAGCTATATGGCAGAACAAAAAGATGTAAAACGCACCCTTGGCTTTTGGGTAGCATTAGCAATTGTAATTGGCAGTGTTATAGGCTCGGGCATATTTAAAAAGCCGGCGGATATGGCCAGCCAGTTAGGCTCAGCAGAATGGCTTATTGTAGTATGGGTAGTAGCAGGTATTGTTACCCTGTTTGGTGCATTAACAACAGCCGAAATTGCAGGCATGATACCGGCCACCGGTGGGCAGTTTATGTTCTTTAAAAAGGTGTACGGCAACTTTGCAGGCTTTATTTACGGCTGGGCATTGTTCTCGGTAATACAGTCGGGTTCTATAGCATCTATTACCTACATATTTGCAGAGTATACAGGCTACTTTGTAGACCTGCCCCGTTTTTCTGTCGATACTGAACAGTCAATTATACTGCATCTGCCGGGTATAGGCAACATATTTCCACTGGAGAATTTCGGAGTAAAACTACTAACCATAGCTACTATTTGGTTGCTTACTGCTATCAACTACCGCGGGGCAAAATTTGGCGGAGGCATACAGGTAATATTTACTGCACTTAAGCTCTTTGCTATGGTATTTATTGTGGGTATGGTATTTGGTTGGGGAAGCAATGTGCAAGTACCTGAAATGCCGGTAATACGCACAGTAGGCACGGTAACTCTTGTAAGTTTTATGGCGGCTATGAGCGGTGCCTTTTGGGGGTACGATGGCTGGAACAGCCTTACCTACATAGCGGGCGAAATTAAGAATCCGCAGCGCAATATTGTAAGGGCATTATTCTTTGGTTTGCTTACGGTTATTGTGGTGTATGTAACCATCAACTTTGCTTATCTGTATGTGTTTGATATTCAACAAATGGCCCAGTCTAAACTGGTAGCATCAGATGTTGCGGTGGCGGTAGCCGGATTAATAGGCGGCTCTATTGTGGCAGCGGCTATTATGATGTCAACCTTTGGGGCTTCTAACGGTTCGGTAATGAGTAGCGCCCGTATCTACTTTGCCATGGCTCGCGAAGGCTTATTCTTTAAGAACATCGGTAAGCTTCATCCAAAATATGAAACCCCACACAACTCGTTGTTATTGCAAGCTACCTGGGCAAGCTTACTGGTATTAAGCGGCACGTTTGATATCCTGACTGATATGCTGGTATTTGTAGCCTGGATATTTTATGCTTTCTCAGCAGTTAGTGTTATCATTCTCCGCAAGCGCGAGCCTGATACCCCACGTCCGTATAAAGTATGGGGTTATCCGTTTATTCCGGTAATATTCATTTTGGTGTCAAGCACCTTTTTAGTAGTAACCCTATACAACGATATTACCATGTACATGCGTGGAGAAACGCAGATAATCAACTCTGTATTTGGCTTGGCAATAGTGGCTTTGGGGATACCATTTTATTATTATTTTAGTAGGAAGAAACAAGCGTAATGCGCCAGATTAAACTACCATCGGCACCGGGCAGGGACGAATCGGGTAAAACATTTTATTTTGATGAAGCTTTGACACCAACCAAACGATACTTTGTTACAGGCATAGGAACTGATGTGGGCAAGACTGTTGCCTCGGCTATACTTGTTGAAGCCTTGGAGGCTGATTATTGGAAACCCATACAATCGGGCAGCGATAGCGATAAGGGAGTGGTTGAATCGTTAATCAGCAATACAAAATCGGTGTTTCACCAGTCGGCATATAGCTTGCGGGAACCATTATCCCCACACGCTGCTGCTGAACTGGATAATATTGAAATAAAGTTGGAGAATATCACATTCCCCTATACCCACAATACCTTAATTATAGAAGGCGCGGGCGGGTTAATGGTACCATTGAATTACGATGGCTTAATGGTAATTGATTTAATTAACCATTGCAAAGCCGAAGCTATTCTTGTATCGCGCAATTACCTGGGCAGCATCAATCATACCTTATTATCAATAGAGGCATTACAAAACAGGGAGATTCCTATAGCTGGCATTATATTCAACGGGGCAGAGAATAAGGCCACCGAGCGTGTTATTCTGGAACAAACAGGCGTGCGTATGCTGGGTAGGATTAATGAAGAACCTGTTGTAACTAAAGAAGTGGTATTGGGGTATAAGATGGCATTCCAAACCATCTGAACAACATGAAAAAAATTCTTGCATTCTCCGCTATGGTTGCACTGGTTTTTACCGCCTGCAACGCAATAGAAAAACGAACCAACGATGCCAACGATATTGCCGAAGCCACTAAGGTAGCCGACTCCTTTATTAATAACCTTAAGGCCAAAGATTACGACAAGGCCATGGAGCTTACCCAGATAAGCAAGGATAACCCTGACTACACCAATCATGTCAATATTTTCAAAGACCTGGATGATAAGCTGGGTGGCATTACAACCTTTAAGCAGGATACCGCCACTGCCAATGTTGCCGAAGAAGGTAATACAATTGAAGGTGTGTTCCATTTAAAATACACCGTTGACCACGAGCGTGGAAAAACCAAGCAGGATTATACCCTTCAATACGATGATGGTAAGATTATTGTAATGAGTTATAATATCACTACAAAATAAGATGATAAACACAGTTAAAAAAATAGTATTCCTCTTTTTAATGCTTAGTGTATCAGCACTTCAGGCACAGAAAACGCCGGAAGAACTGGCCGATTATTTATTTAAAGCCTTAAAGGCCGAGAATGTAAAGGCAGTGGGCACCTATTTAGCTAGTCCCGAAGAGGCGTTATTATTTTCTAAAAAACTGGGTTACTCCTATACCAAAGACCAGGGCGACGATTATAAAGAAGAGCAGTTGAAAATAGATACCGCTTTTATAGACCAGGTAAACTATGTGCTAAAAGATGGCAAAACTCAAAAAGGTATTATCTGGAACAAAGCCGAGTTGGTAAAAATAAAGTCGGGCGTTGAGACTTATATACTTAGCAGCCTAGACGAGAGCAAGACAGCCGACTGGGGCCCCATTTCTATAATTTTTAAGAGCGGAACAGACCAATTTATCCTCACCTTTGCAAACGCTTTTGATGCTACCGGACGGTGGCGCATTAATGGCGAAAGCATTAAGTTGAAGAGATATACAGAATGAGTTTAGCTGAACGCGACAGCAAAGTAATTTGGCACCCGTTTACCCCGCAAAAGGGTTCGCCATTGCCTGTGGGCATTGTCAGGGCTGAGGGTTCCTATTTATATGATGAAGACGGCAAGCGGTACATTGATGGCATATCAAGCTGGTGGGTTAATCTGCACGGACATTCACACCCTTACATAGCCGATAAAGTATCGGAGCAACTACGCACCTTAGAGCATATTATTTTCGCGGGCTTTACGCATGAACCTGCCGTACAACTGGCCGAGCGTTTACTGGAATTATTACCCGGAGAGCAATCCCGTGTTTTTTATTCAGATAATGGTTCCACCTCAGTTGAAGTCGCGCTTAAAATGGCGCTACAATACTGGTATAACAAGGGCGAAAAGCGCACCAAAATTATAGTGCTGGAAGACAGCTACCATGGCGATACGTTTGGCTCCATGTCGCTAAGCGCACGTAGTGCATTTACCCAGGCCTTTAACGATTGGCTTTTTGAAGTGGAGGTTGTGCCCGTACCTGTTGAGGGTAGGGAAGAAGAAGCCGTAAATGCCATACAGGCTATTGTAAATACCGGCGATGCTGCCGCGTTTATTTTTGAACCTATGGTACAGGGTGTTGCCGGCATGCAGGTTATGGAGCGCAGGGCATTATCAGAAATGGTCCGTGTTTGTAAAGATGCCGGTGTTGTATGTATTGGAGATGAAGTGTTTACCGGCTTTGGCCGTACAGGTAAAGTATTTGCATCGGAGTTCCTTTCAACTAGGCCCGATATTTATTGCCTGAGTAAAGGCCTAACTGGCGGTACTATGGCCCTTGGGGTTACTACCTGTAACCAGACTATATACGATGCCTTTGTAAGTGAAGACCGTTTAAAAACTTTCTTCCATGGCCACTCGTTTACGGCCAACCCGTTAGCTTGTGCTGCCGCACTAGCTAGTATGGATTTACTAATGAGGCAGGAAACGTTTGCCGCCATTCAGCATATAAGCAACCGCCATTTCGATTTTTATACCAAAATACATAATCATCCCAGGGTTAAGGCTATCCGCCACAAGGGAACTATACTGGCAATTGAAATTAAGAACGACGAGGAAACATCGTACTTCAACAACATAGGCCAAACCGCGCATGAGTATTTTATGGAGCGTGGAGTGTTCCTTCGACCATTAGGCAATGTGTTATATACCTTACCGCCCTACTGCATTAGCGATGCTGATTTGGATGAAATATATGCAGCGTTGGAAGGTTTTCTGAACTCATAACAATATCCCCTCCTAGGAGAGGTGCCGAGTAAAACGAAGGCGGGGGGGTAGTATATTAAACATACCTCCCTCTGACACTAGTGTCAGGGTACTCCTCTCAAGAGGAGATAAATTCCCTAACTTTGACAATCAAATTACAACTATGGATTTTATATTAATTGAACGCAACGGGGCTAAAGCAACCGTACGTTTAAACCGCGGCAAGGCCAATACCTTTAACCACCAAATGGTGCAGGAGCTTACTGCCGCCTTTAAAGAGCTGGAAAACGACGACGCCATTAAAGCAGTTGTATTAACCGGCCACGGAGAGTTCTTTTCTGCAGGATTAGATGTTCTTGAGCTATACGATTATAACGAGGAGAAGATGTACCAGTTCTGGAAAGATTTTTCAGGTGCATTTGAAGCGGTGGCCCGCTTTCCTAAACTTGTAGTTTGTGCCGTTACAGGCCACTCGCCTGCGGGTGGTTGCGTGTTTGCAGTAGGCGCCGATTTCCGCGTTATGGCAGAAGGTAAATACCGTATCGGGTTAAATGAAATACCTGTGGGCATTGTAATACCGCCGTCTATTTTCAGGATGTATAATTTTTGGATTGGAGAGCGAAACGCTTACCAATACCTGTTGCAAGGTAAATTGTATACTGCTGAAGAAGGCGAAAAAATAGGACTTATTGATGTAGTATGTCCGCTGGAAGAGGTGGAGGCCAAAGCCAATGAAATTGTAGACAAGCTATTGAAATTTGATACCACCGTTTGGCAAATGAGCAAAGCCATTATGCGCGAAGACATGCTGAAGGTATTTGAGAGAGATTTTGATTTAACATATGCTCCTATAATCAAACAATGGTGGAGCCCCGGCGCGCGTGCAGCTATGGGTGCATTGGTAGCTAGTTTGAAGAAATAATTTATGGTTATTACAGATACCCACACCCACCTGTATGCTACAGAATTTACTGAGTATATAGATGAGGTTATAAGCAGGGCGCAGCTGGCAGGTGTTCAACGTTTTTTTCTTCCTAATGTTGATTTAGAAACCGCCGATGCCCTTGTGGCTTTAGCCAAGCGTTACCCAAACGTTTGCTACCCTATGATGGGCCTGCACCCCTGTCATGTAAAAGAGAATTTTGAGGAAGAACTGGCGGCGTTGTTTGCCTACTTCGACCGCGAAACCTTTTGTGCCGTTGGCGAAATTGGCATTGACTTATACTGGGATAAAACCACGCTCGATATTCAAATTACAGCGTTTAAAAAGCAGGTAGAATTTGCCATAGAAAGCAAGCTGCCTATCTGCATTCACAGCCGCGAATCGTTTGATATTATTGCTGATATACTGGAAGATTACAAAGGCAAGGTAACAGGTGTGTTCCATTGTTTTACAGGCAATCTGGCGCAGGCCGAACGTGCCATTGGCTTTGGCTTTATGCTTGGCATTGGCGGTGTGCTTACCTTTAAAAATTCGGGCTTGGATATGGTTGTAAAAGACATCGACCTGAAACACCTGGTGCTGGAAACAGACTCGCCATACCTGGCTCCTGTTCCACATCGCGGCAAACGTAACGAGAGTGCCTATACCGCATTGGTAGCGCAAAAACTGGCCGATATAAAGCAAATGCCGGTAGAAGAACTGGCCCGTATTACTACAGAAAATTCGGTTAAACTGTTTAGGATATAATGGCAAAGAAATCGGTTTTAATAATCTATACAGGCGGTACCATAGGTATGGTAGCAGACAGGCGTACAGGCAGCCTTAAAGCGTTTGATATTGGCCATATATTAAAGAACGTACCCGAATTGGGTAAGATGAGTGTACGCCTAGATTCGGTATCGTTTGCAGAGGTTGTTGATTCATCGGATATCCAACCTAAACACTGGATAGAAATTGCCGAACTGGTTTATAAGAATTACGATTTATACGATGGCTTTGTAGTACTGCATGGTACCGATACCATGGCCTACACCGCATCGGGCGTTAGCTTTTTGCTGGAGAACCTGGGCAAGCCCGTAATATTTACCGGAGCGCAATTGCCTATTGGGGTACTGCGTACCGATGCCCGCGAAAACCTGATAACATCGGTAGAGCTAGCTGCACACAACACGGATGGCAAACCAACTGTGCCCGAAGTATGTGTGTATTTTAAAAACCAATTGTACAGAGGTAACCGTTCGCATAAGATAAACTCGGAACTGTTCCAGGCGTTTAACTCGGTTAACTACCCTGTATTGGCTGAGGCCGGTGTAAACCTGAATTTTAATACTGATGTAATTGCAGACCAGCCCATACTCCCTATCAAACTATATAAAAAGCTGGATAGTAACATTGCCATATTAAAGATATTCCCGGGCCTTAGTGCCGATGTGGTAAAAGCGGTAACAGGTATAAAAGGCTTAAAGGCCTTAATACTGGAAACCTATGGTTCGGGCAATGCGCCTACCGAAAAATGGTTTGTAAGCGCTATTAAACAGGCTGTAAACAGCGGATTGATAGTGTTGAATGTTACCCAGTGCTATGGCGGTGCGGTAGAGCAGGGTAAGTACGAAACAAGCAGGCAACTGGAAGAAGTAGGGGTTGTTGGCGGTGCAGATTTAACTACCGAAGCAGCCGTGGCTAAGCTAATGTTCTTACTGGGGAATTATAAAAACAAAGGCCAGGTGCTTGAAATGCTGCGCGAGCCCTTAAGGGGAGAATTGACTCTTTAATCAAGATAATTATAGAGCATTAAAAAAGGCAGCTATATTAATATAGCTGCCTTTAATATTTATAAGAAGCCTTATAAAAATTACGCTAAACGAACGTTTACCGCGTTAAGGCCTTTTTTGCCTTCTTGTGTGTCAAAAGTAACTTTGTCATTTTCGCGAACTGGCTGAGATAAGCCTGAAACGTGAACGAAAATTTCTTGGTTAGTTCCATCGGCTACGATGAAGCCAAAACCTTTTGATTCGTTGAAAAATTTAACTGTACCGGTTTTCATTGTAATAGTTATTAATTGTTTATTGATTGAATTTGATGTGAGGGCAAAATGCCTGCAAAAGTTTAAATTTTTGCAGGCGCTATTGCAGTGTTAAAGTTTTATTAGGGGGAAACTTATGCTAACCTTACGTTAACAGCGTTTAAACCTTTTTTACCTTCTTGAACGTCATAAGTAACGTTATCGTTTTCACGGATTTCTTGAGAAAGACCTGAAACGTGAACAAAAATTTCTTGACCTGAGCCACTTTCTGTAATAAAACCGAATCCTTTAGATTCGTTAAAGAATTTTACTGTACCTGTTTTCATTTTAATTAATTGTTATTGTTATAAATTTTAAAGTATTGATAATGCAATGTAGTGTTTTTAAACGAATGGGTGAACTTTAACTACTTCAATCGTTTTTTTGATTAGTTTATTAATGTCTTTTAAATAATCCATCTCGTCACGGTCGCAAAAAGACAATGCAACACCCGACTCACCTGCACGGCCGGTACGACCTATACGGTGAACGTAAGTTTCTGCCTGTTCAGGCATTTCAAAGTTAATTACATGGCTTAGTTTATCTACATCAATACCGCGCGATGCGATGTCGGTAGCAACTAATACCCTGATAGTACGGTTTTTAAATCCTTTAAGGGCGCGCTCGCGTGCTCCCTGAGATTTATTACCATGTATAGCTTCGGCTTTAATACCGCTTTTAATCAGTTCTTTCACAACTTTATCGGCCCCGCGTTTGGTGCGTGTAAACACTAACGCATGCTCAATATTATTATTGTTAAGCACGTGGCGTAAAAGGTCGCGTTTGTCGGCTTTGTTAACGTAGTACACCGATTGTTTAACCAACTCTGCAGCGGTAGAAACAGGCGTTACATTAACCCTTACCGGGTTTTGAAGCAGGGTGTTAGCCAGCTTCATAATTTCAGGAGCTGCGGTAGCCGAGAAAAACAAGGTTTGTTTTTTGGCAGGCAACTTGGCAATTATCTTTTTAATGTCGTTGATAAAGCCCATATCTAACATACGGTCAGCTTCGTCTAACACAAAATATTCAATGTTGTTAAGCTTAATGTAGCCCTGATTCATCAGGTCTAACAAACGGCCGGGGGTAGCAACCAACACATCAACACCTTGTTTAAGGGTATTAACCTGTGCAAATTGCGATACACCGCCAAATACTACGGCGTGCCTGATGTTAGTTCCTTTTCCGTAAGCGTGGAAGTTTTCGCTTATTTGCAAAGCAAGTTCTCGCGTTGGGGCCAGTATAAGGGCTTTGATAACACCTTTGGGCTGATTGCCTTTGGCGTGTATAAGCTGTAATATAGGTAGGGCGAATGCCGCTGTTTTACCGGTGCCTGTTTGGGCGCAGCCAAAAATATCTTTACCTTCTAAAATGTGGGGAATAGACTGTTGTTGGATGGGGGTGGGGGTGGTGTACCCCTTTTTCGTCAAGGCCTCAGTAAGAGTACCTATCAGGTTTAAATCAGAAAATGTCATTTTTACTATTCAGTTTTTAAAAAAGTGAGCTTGAGTAACTGCGTGCTACCCGGCTCGGGCTACTTTTTAAGAAGATGTAAATAAACCTGAATGTAAAAATGGGTATT
>JBIPNX010000497.1:0-2842 GCA_044378145.1 Flavobacteriales bacterium
CCAACGTGCTCTTCGGTGACATGCACGTCGAAGCCTACAAGTTCCCCACCCGACCGGACACGGATCCCTTCTGGAGTGCAGCTCCGAACCCCACCAACGCCTGGTGGTGACCCTTCCTGAAGCCGCGAACTGAAGTCCTTCCTGCCCCCCTCCTTGACCTTGCCCCCGCCCGCTGTTAACCCCCGACCGATGCGCAACAAGTTGCATGGAATGGCCCTCGCCGTGGCTTCGGCGGGCGTGCTCCTCCTTCCGGGCTGCCAGCCCTCCGGGGAGGAAGCCCTCGTGCGCGGCGACCGCGAGCTCCAGGCCGGCCGCCCCCAGGAGGCCATCCAGCACTTCGAACTCGCTGCCTCCAAGCTCCCCACCGAAGGTCAGGTCTGGAACCGCCTCGGCCTGGCCTATCATGCCGCCGGCCGCCTGCCCGACGCCCAGAAGGCCTACCTGCGCGCCCTCGAGTTCAACCGGAACCTCTTCGACGTCCGCTTCAACCTCGGTGAACTCCTCCTCGAACTGAACCAACCCCGCGAGGCCGAAGCCGAGTTCCGCACCTACCTCAACGCCTCCCCCGACAACGCCCGGAACCCCGACGCCTGGCGCGGCGTCGGCCTCGCCCTCCAGGCCCAACGCCAGTACCCCAACGCCGAAATCGCCCTCGCCAACGCCACCCGCCTCAATCCCAACGATGGCGACGCCTGGAACGCCCTCGGCCTCGTCCGGGTGCAGTCCCGCAAACCCCGCGAAGCCTACCAAGCCTTCCAACAGGCTGCACAGGTCGCCCCCGAACTCGCCTCCGCACGCCTCAACCTCGCCGTCACCGCCCACCAATCCTTCAACGACCGCCGCACCGCCCTCGGCCATTACCGCGATTTCCTCACCCTCCAGACCTCCGGCCCCGAGGCCGACTCCGTCCGCGCCGTCGTCCAGGATCTCGAAATCAAACTCGGGCTCGTCCGCCCTCCAGTCCCGGTCACACCCACCAACCCGCCGCCCGCCCTCGTCCAGACCTCCCGCCCGCCCACCGTCGTCACACCCCCGACGAACCCGCCACCCACTGTTGCCGTCCGGAGCAACCCACCGCCGCGCCCGCCCATCGTCGTCACCTCGCCGCCCCCCGCCCGCGCGGTCGTCGCTTCCAATCCGCCCAAGCCAACCGTCGTCGTCACCTCTCCACCGCCGAAGCCGGTGGTCGTGACGCCGCCCCCCACCGAATCCCAGAAGCCCAAGCCGCCCACCACCCCGCCACCCACCCCCGTTCCGGAAGTCCCGCTCGAAGTCGTCGCGGTCACCAACGAACCCACGCCACGGCGCGCCGACGACACCGTCGCCCGCCCGCGTCCTGCCGGCCGCCTCGCCGTCCCGATCCCGGAGACGCGCCCGCCCGAGACCACCGTCCGCGTCCCCGAACCCACCCCGCCACCCGTGGCGGTCGTGACTCCGTCGCCCACGCCGGAACCCGCCCCCGATGCGGCCCCATCCGACCCGGATGGAGCCACTGCCGATTCCGAAACCGACGCCGACGGCAAACCGCGCCGGGGATTCTGGGGCAAGGTCAACCCCGTGCGCTGGGGAAACCCGACCAAGTGGTTCCGCAAGGAAGGCCCGCCGCAAGCCGAGGTCCCCGACCGCGAGGCCGCCAAGTCCACCACCGCCCAAGCTTCCACGAAGGTCACGCCATTGCCACCGGCAGTGCCCCCGAAACCCGTCTGGGCCCGCTACACCCGCGAGAACCCGCTGGCTCCGGCCCGCGGCAACCGCGCCGCCGCCGATGCCGAATACCAGCGCGGCGCGCAGGCTCACCAGCGAGGCGACCTCAAGGCGGCCGCGGACGCCTACCGCCGCGCCATCGCCCTCGATCCCGCCCACTTCGAATCCCAGCACAACTTGACGCTCGTCGCCCTCCAGCAGGGCGACCTCAAGACCTCCCTCCAGGTCGGCGAGACCGCGGTCGCCCTCGATCCTGACTCCGCCAACGCCCGCTACAACCTCGCCGTCGCCCTCCAGCGCTCCCGCTATCCCGTCGATGCGGCCGAGGAACTCGAGAAGCTCACCCGCCTCCACCCCGACGATCCCAACGCGCACCTTGCCCTCGCCACCCTCTGCGCCGGCGACCTCGCCGACCCCGACTGCGCCCGCACCCATTACGAGCGCGTCCTCGCCCTGAAACCCAACCACCCCCAAGCCGACAACATCCGCCGGTGGCTCGAGCGGCATCCCCGCTAGGAAGCAGCCAATCCTGTAGGCCGGGTGCCCTCACCCGGCGAGAGACGGAGGCTCGGAGCTGGGATTTGGAACTGGAAACTCTCTTGGACACGCCGCATGCCCCCGGACGCCTCCACCCCCGCAAAGTCCGCCCCCAGGACATGGCGCCGGAAGCTGGCTTACGCCCTCATTGCCCTCGCCGCAGGTATCCTCCTGCTGTCCGTGCTCACCCGCAGGACCCCGGATGCTGTCCGCATCCAACTCCCCGCATCCCTCACCGACCTTGTCCCCGCCTTCCTTCCCGCCATCCCCATCGACCCCGCCACCGACCAACCCCTCCGCTTCCGCCCCCTCAACCCCGGCTACGTGGTCTACGGCCTGGGCACCGATGGCGAGGACAACCAGGGCAACACCACCGGAAAACCCGGCACCCGCAACGCCAAGACCGACGTCGGCTTCACCGTCGAGCGGTGAGAGGGGAAGGCACACGGGTTCGCAAATGCACGCACCCCGGGTCCGGACTCGCGCGAACGCCCACAAAACCCGCGACTTCTGCCGCCTTTCTTCGCGCCCTTCGCGGCTCCTGACTAACTCACCCGGTTACTCTCCGGGTCGACCGGGTTTTCAGACCCTTCTTTGCTAC
>JBIPNX010000400.1:0-2842 GCA_044378145.1 Flavobacteriales bacterium
GACACGCAAGACTATAGCCTTATGGCCGGTGCTTTAGGCGAAAAGCCTTTGCCCAATTTTTTTAAATACAATGGCTATGCTTATTATTATGCCAATCATTTTACTACTCCGGGGCTTACTGCATCAAACGCATTATACACCATCTTTAGCCAATGGACGCTAGCCGCTAACAAGTACTATAACGATACCTTAAGCGACAAAACCGAAGCCGATAAATACAAAAAAGCCATGGTAAGCATTGCCGATTATGGCGATAAGATAAACTTTAGCCTGGGTACTTTAAACGGTAAAGGCTGGCAGTATTATAACAACAACCATAAAGACAGGGCTATTGCTACCTGGCAGGTTGCAATTAATGCTTACCCGGGATTTTCTGAACTGTATTTGTATATGGCGCTAGCTGCTAAAGAAGATAAAAAGCCGTTTGACAGCTATATTAAAAGCTTTAAAGAAAGTATTCTAAACTCTACTTTTTATTCAGAAGAAGACAGACGCAATTTGATAAAGGAGTGTGAAGAGATAGAAAAAGAATAAATGCTCATGTAATTAAATACCAACTACCTGCTACTAACCAACTAAAAAATCTCGCTACATGAAAACCCTGCTTATTAGTATTCCCGCTATGCTTTTAATTGCATGCGGCGGTGGTAGTTCTTCTTCTGATGTATCATCATCAACCAAACCAACTAAAGAAATTGAAACACCTGAAGCATTACAAGACAACTCATCGACAGATGTAATTAGCTACAGCCGTAAAGGCAGTTCATCATTAGTAGATGAGTTGTATAAAGAACAGGTAGATAAAAACCCGGAGCTCCAAAAAATTGAAGATGCTTTGGTTGATATTGACAAGAAACTGGCTGACACAAAGAATGCTTTTACTAAATACGACTCAAAATCTACCGAATATTATGCTGATGCTGATTATACGTTAAGCAGCATTACTGACAGTACCCTGAAAAAGCAAATGCGCGAGTTTATTCACAAAAGCGAAACGGCCTACAAATCAAAAACTACCAATATTAAAAATTTAACAGCCTTGCTTGGTAAAGGAACCGGTACCATAAGAGACCACCATAACGTACTTAAAATTGTTGCTACCATGCCACAAATAGAGCAATACCAAAAAGACAAACTGCCACCCAGTACTGAATATTACAACCTGGTAAAAGAGCAGCAAAAGCTGGATAATTCCATATTAAAAAACACCCCAAAACATTAGTAAAACAGGTTACTTCTGTTGAATTCCAACCTTTTGCGGTTTAGTTGTGTTACCATAATGTAACCCTAAATCAAACGGATGGAAAGCCCTGTTAATGTTCCTTTTTATATCAAAATGTCGCAACTGCTGCTTGGCATTGTTGCCTTCTTTTTTATAATGTACATAGGGGCCGGAATTATATTACCCTTAATATTTGCTACCATTATTGCCATTTTGCTAAACCCATTGGTAACATGGCTGCATGGTAAAAAAATACACCGTGTAATTGCAATAATTATAGCCTTACTGGTAGCATTAATTTTACTGAGCGGCCTTGTGTATTTTATTGTGTGGCAAACATCACGCTTTGGCGAAAGTATGCCGTTACTTAAGCAAAAAATTAACCTACTGCTTGCACAGTCCATGACATGGATAGCCGACACATTAAACATTGAGGAAGCCCGCATAAGTGGATGGATTGCCAAGCTGAAAACAGAAGGCGGTAAAAACTCATCGGCTATGGTGGGGCAAACGTTAAGCACCGTTGGCAGCTTATTTATGGTAGTATTTATTATGCCCATTTATGTGTTTACCATACTATACTATAAGCCACTGCTACTGCAATTTGTAGCCAAAATGTTTAAAAAAGACGACCATAAAATGGTAGCCGAAGTGTTGGGCGAAACCAAAAGCCTGATACAAAGTTACCTCATAGGATTATTAATTGAAGCCGCAATAGTAGCCACTTTAAACTCTGTTGGGCTCTTAATTATAGGCGTAAAATATGCACTATTGTTAGGTTTGTTAAGTGCCTTACTAAATCTAATCCCTTATATAGGCATTGTTATAGCAACCATATTGCCAGTAATAATGGCCTTGGCTTTACAATCGCCTATTGCAGCCTTGTGGGTATTTATATTATTCACTGTCGTTCAGTTTATAGACAATCAATACATCGTCCCCTATATAGTAGCATCTAAGGTTAAGGTTAATGCATTAGTCTCCATTATTGTTGTGCTTATTGGCGGAGCCTTATGGGGTATTGCGGGTATGTTTTTAGCTATACCGTTAGCTGCAATTGCCAAGGTCGTTTTTGATCGTATACCACAGCTGGAGCCTTTGGGTTATGTATTGGGCGACACCATGCCAGAAGAGAACAAGAATATTTTTAAGCTGCCTGAAAGATTACTTCCAAAGAAAAAAACTACAAATAAATGATGTTTATTACAATATCAGGTTTTGATAGACGTCTTCCCATTAAACCATAGTTCACAAACACATGGAAGTACTGGTATTTAAAACGTCGGTTAATACCGAACAACATATAGAAGAGCTTGCCCCTCATTTAAATTCGTTAATTCAGCCTCCTAATTGGAATTTTGATTTAGATGATTGCGACAGGATATTGCGAGTTGAAACAGCCCATAATATAGCCCCTGCAATTGTTAGTGTTATTAACCAGAGGGGTTTTGAATGCGTAGAGCTGGAGTAGCCTAGTTAATAATGCCATGTAACTTTTACCTGTTTCAGTAGTCAAACTTTGGAACGGCATTTGTAATCAGTAAAACAAAACCTTTAAGGTATGGTATCGCAACAACGCAAACTGCAGCATTTATACTTACGCGCCGGCTTTGGCCTGCA
>JBIPNX010000401.1:0-2837 GCA_044378145.1 Flavobacteriales bacterium
TGTATTGCAAATCTGGGCAATGGTATCATCGCACAAACGCAGGTCTTCCTCGTCAATATAGGTATCATAGATACGGTCAATCATAAGCTCACGCAGTTGGTTATCATCAACAAACTGGGTGCCTTTGTAATGTTTAAAACCAAGGGCCTCGAAAAAGTCCTGGTCAACAATGTTAGCGCCTGTAGAAACAATACAATCAACCATGTTATTCTTAACAAGGTCAACCACAACATCTTTTAAACCGGCCGAAATAAGGCTACCGGCAAGGGTAAGGTACACGCCGCAATCTTTATCTTCCTGCATCATATTGAAGATTTTGGCAGCATTGCCAAGGTTGCGGGCCTGAAATGCCATGTCGCTCATAGCATCTACCATTGGCACAACATTATGCTTTTTAATGTCTATGTGCTGGATGGTCTCCTTAAGATAATCTTTCTTTTCCATTATATTGTTTTGTTAAAAAAGGGTAGCAAAGGTAGTAAAATAATTAAAGCATTTTACACCGTTTTTTGTTCTCTTTTGTAAAAAACAAAAGCCCCTCCGGGAGTGGAGAGGCTTTGCATTTTTGGTAGTCAACCCAATTGCAATTACGCAACTGTTTTTTCAGCTTTTTTGGCGGCTGTTTCTTTCACTTCTTCTTTTTTCTCAGAAGTAGCTTCTTCTTTTGCTTTTTTATCAGCAGCAGCTTTGCCTTTAGCTTCAAGTTCCTCAATGCGGGCCTTGATAATATCTAATTCTTTTTTAGTAGCGTAAGCAGCTTTCTCAAGAACTTCAGTTACGGCGTTTTTAACGTCTTTGTTGAATTTCTCAGTAGCTTTTTTAGTATCGGCTACAAAATCGTTAACGATGCGCTCACCGTCGCCTTTAGAAAGTTTACCTTGTTTACGTAGGTCTTCTACTAAACCGTCTACTTTTTCTTTAGCAAGAGCTGCCATACCTACACCTGTGTAGAATAAGTCTTTTAATTGCTCAGTACCGTTGTCTACTGCGTTTTTAACGTCTTGTTTTTTAGTTGTTGACATTGTTATAATTTTAATGAGGTTATACTTGTTGTTAATTTTCAGTTACAAAGGTATGTGAGCAAATTGATGCAGACTGCATCAATTTGCTAGAATTATGAATTATGAATTAATAATTATCAGAAAGGCTATAACCCATGAATAACATAGACAATTGGCTATATTTCTAGTTGTTAATATACTTTTATAAGTATATTTTATAATATATTTATATTTTATACTATTATTTGTATATTTGTACAATGAAACTGCCTGAATTTGTTAAGAAAGAGCGCAAAAACGCGGGCCTCACCCAGCAAGAGCTGGCCGATAAGGCAGGTGTAGGTATCCACTTTATCCGCGACTTAGAGCAAGGGAAAACCAACCTGCAAACGGGTAAGGTTAATACGGTATTGTACTTGTTTGGCTACACCCTTGGCCCAATACCCATAGAACGTTAACATGCCCGGTACTTGTTTACATTGCTATAACGAAACAGGGGCTTACGAAGTAGGATACCATATTGCCTGCGCTAAAAAAATGTTCGGGCAGTACCCGCCTCCGCTTATACCGTTTACAGCTGAACAGTTGCAAAAGGTTATCAAATCGCAGCCTGAGTTTATTATAGAACGTAAAAAGAAAGGAGCCGAGCAGGCGCGGATCATTCCGGCTAAAACAGGGGCATTTGAAATACGCACCCCTCAAGCCAAACCGTTGTATTTGCCTGAAGCGGAAGACCTCTGTCTTAAAATGGCTGCCTTGGTGGGGATTGAAACCGTTAACCACAGCCTTGTAGAAGATGTAGTGGAAGAATTGGTCCTGCTTATAAAAAGCAGCCCTACAACCAAAAGTCTGGGCGAATTACTGGGTATGGCTGACAATAATTATTATACAGGGTCATACGAGCAATTGATAAAAGCAATTGAAAAGCTATCAGCACGCCCGGGGCTGGATAAGATTAATATGGCCGAGCGTATCTTGTTTGCTTTTTTATCAGGCTGCTCGGGCTTAGATTGGGGCAATGCCTATATCAACACAACAGATAATACTCTTAGTCCTTTAAACGTTGCATCACCCACTACCCTATTGCAACCTGCACTGGCAAACGAAATGATCTTATTACTAGGGGGTAAACGAAGTAATATAAACGAGCAAAGCTTTGACAGGCTATTTGAAAAAGTTGGAATAAACACTGTAGCAGCCAATAACAGCAAGCGTAAATTTACCCGCGTATTGCGCAGTTGGTTTGAACTGGTTGAGGAAAGCTATCTGCCCGAAAGGCTAAAGCGCAACTATATACACACACTTATAAAAAGGGCTGAACAGCTTAATATGATGTAATTGCTTAATTAACAAAACCCATTTAACAATATTGAACTTTAATGTTTTAAAAACGTTATTTAGTACGTATTTTTACAATGGAGAGTAGATATTCTGTATGACAACAATAACGGCAGTTGATTTAGATTTAGAGAAAAAAGAAATTTTAAAGCGTTATAAGTATTTGTTGCGCTCTGTTCAGGGGCGCACCAATCTGGAAGACCGTAAAATTATTCGCAAGGCTTTTGATTTAGCGGTTGAAAGCCATAAAGACATGCGCCGTAAAAGCGGCGAGCCTTATATATACCATCCTATAGCTGTTGCCCAGATTTGTGCTGATGAGATTGGCCTTGGCGCTACTGCTATTGTCTGCGCCTTGCTGCACGATGTGGTAGAGGATACTGAAATTACCATTGAAGATATTAAACGCCAGTTTGGTGAGAAAACAGCCATGATTATTGATGGCCTTACCAAAATATCGGGCGTGTTTGACCAACGCTCATCGCAGCAGGCAGAGAA
>JBIPNX010000038.1:0-10401 GCA_044378145.1 Flavobacteriales bacterium
GTCGCTTTCTATAGTATTGATAACTGTTCCGGCGGCATCTACAACATCAATTTTAGTTGATATGCTGCTGGCCGAATTGCTATCTATAACCTTGCCTTTTAAAATTGATAATGGTGGGCCGGTATAGGCAGGAGTATTATCAACCTTTTCTTTACCGTAGTTGCTCATGTCAAGCTCGTAAATATCAAGGTCGCCCTGGCCACCGTCTTTTACAGCGCTATAATATGCTTTGTTACCATCGGTGCTTAGTACAAAATGACGCTCATCGCCCAGTGTGTTAATGGGGTAACCCAGGTTAACGGCTTTGGTCCATTTACCATTTTCCAGGGTGCTTTTAAAAATATCGTAGCCGCCCATGTTATTCTCATGTCCGCGCGAAGCAAAGTATAATGTTTTACCATCGGGGTGGATGTAAACGCTTACCTCGTCTTCAACCGTGTTAATCATTGGGCCTAAATTCTCAGGCTTGCCAAATTCGTTTTTACCTATTTTAGGTGCACGCCATATATCGCCATTACCTAAACTTCCGTTTGGCTTTTCGCTAACAAAGTAAAACCATTTGCCATCGGCGCTTACGCAGCCTGAAGTTTCGAACCAAGAGGTATTAACGTCTTTTTCTAACTCTTTAGGGCTGCCCCATTTGCCTGTACTGCTGCTCTTTTTAGAGAAGAATATCTGGCCAGAGCCTTTGTTTACCATATTACGATAAATGTAGATTATAGACCCATCGGGCGAGATGCTGGTATTAGCATCGTGGCCTTTAGAGTTTATAGAGCTTTCCATGTGAACAGCATCTTTCCAACTGTTGGTAAGGCTGTCCCAATCGGCCATGTATATGTCTTCGTAAAACTGGTTGTTATTTACATCAACCTTACCACCTTCGGTATCAGACCGGCGAGAGGTAAAGATTAACGTTTTGCCATCAGCAGTAATAGATGGGTTCGACTCAATAACATCGGTATTTATTTTAGGGCCTAAGTTTTTAAACGTGATATTTTGTGGATTGGCTATTTGCTCACGGGCAAACTTGCACTGGTTAAGCAGGGTTTCGCCTTCGGTGCCTTTTACCTTGGCAGGGTCTAGCAAAGCGATGTGCTCTTTAGCCATTTTTTCTGCTCCATCAAGGTTACCTGCTTTTTGGTATGCCTGGCCTAAGCGCAGGGTAAGCTCCTTATCAACCTTGGGGTCTATTTTGTAGGCGTTTTCTAAAAACTCAACCGCTTCTGTAATTCGGTTTAAGTCCAAATAACAACGGCCTATCAGGTAAAGTAACTCAGGGTCTTTCTGGTTCTCTTTATCGTCGTTATACACTTCTTTATATACCTTAAGCGCACCTTCGTAATCTCCATTAGAGTAAAGGCCTGCGGCTTTAAGCATTTTCAGCTTGTCTTTACCAAAGCTGCCTGCATTAACATTTGTAAACACAAATAAAAATGAGAAAAGGGATAATAGTATGGCTTTCTTCATAGTTCTTTTAAGAAGTTGCAATATACGAAACGTTGAGCTAAAGGTTTTTACTGTTTAAAAGTTTATTCCGGTGGTGATAATAGCAAACACCGTGCATAAAAAAAGCGGCCCTAAAGCCGCTTCATTATTTAGAAATATCCTCCCTCCCCCTCGCAGGCTCGGGTACTCCCTCCATGAGGGAGATATTATTTATTCGCTAAGTACCGAGCGAGAAATTACAATACGCTGTACTTCTGATGTGCCCTCGTAAATCTGGGTAATCTTAGCATCGCGCATTAAACGCTCTACGTGGTATTCTTTAACAAAGCCATAACCGCCGTGAATTTGTACTGCCTCAACAGTAGTTTTCATAGCTGTTTCTGATGCAAATAGCTTAGCCATTGCACTGGCACGGTCGTAGTTTAGGTGGTTGTCTTTCATCCAGGCTGCTTTGTAGCAAAGCAAGCGAGCTGCCTCAATTTCAGTAGCCATATCGGCCAGCTTAAACTGGATAGCCTGGTGCTGAGAAATTTCTTTACCAAACGCCTTGCGGGTTTTAGAGTAAGCAAGGGCTAACTCGTATGCGCCGGCTGCAATACCCAATGCCTGGGCTGCAATACCTATACGGCCACCCGAAAGGGTTTTCATGGCAAACTTAAAGCCGAAGCCATCTTCGCCAATGCGGTTTTCTTTAGGCACTTTCACATCCTGGAACATCAGGGTATGTGTATCAGACCCGCGGATGCCAAGCTTGTTTTCTTTAGCACCTACGATAAAGCCTTCCCAGCCTTTCTCCACTATAAATACGTTAATGCCACGGTGACCTTTAGAACGGTCGGTTTGGGCAATAACAAGGTATGTATCGGCGTTGCCTCCGTTGGTAATCCAGTTTTTAGTACCGTTTAACAGGTAATGGTCGCCCATATCAATCGCCTCGGTACGCTGCGATGTAGCATCAGAACCGGCTTCAGGCTCAGACAAACAAAAAGCACCAAGCTTTTTGCCGCTGGCAAGGTCAACCAGGTATTTTTGTTTCTGCTCTTCGCTACCATAAGCCTCAAGGCCATAACAAACCAATGAGTTGTTTACTGATACTGCTACCGAGCACGATGCATCAATCTTAGATAATTCTTCCATTACCAATACATACGATATGGCATCCATACCGGCGCCGCCGTATTTAGGGTCTACCATCATACCCATAAAGCCCATTTCGCCAAGTTTTTTCCAGGCTTCAAGGGGTGCTTTCTGGTGTTCGTCGCGTTCTATAACGCCGGGTAGTAATTCGGTTTGGGCAAAGTCGCGGGCTGCTTTTTGCACCATTAGGTGCTCTTCGGTAAGCTCAATATGCATAATAGAAGAATAAATTAATTTTTAAGAGTTGCAAAAGTAGGGAATTTTTACCTCACCCCCAACCCCCTCTCTTAAAAGAGAGGGGGCAATAATTATAAAGTCCATTGCCCTTTAAGGGGAGAGGGATTTAGGGAGATGGGGATATTTTAAAAACCACTAATATTGCACCTTTATGGCACAAGACACTTATAAGGTTATCGGCTTAATGTCGGGCAGCTCGTTAGACGGGCTTGATATTGCATACTGCGAGTTTAGTTATAACGATGCCGGTTGGAAATATGCTGTTACCGCTGCCGAAACAGTTGAATACTCTGACTACTGGGAAGATAAACTTAAAAATGCGCATACCCTAAGCGGCGAAGATCTTTCTATACTTAATGTAGAATACGGTTTTTTACTTGGGCAGGAGGTTTGGCGCTTTATGAGCCGCCATGGTGTGGTGCCCGATTTTATATCGTCGCACGGACATACCGTGTTTCATAAACCTCAGCATAAAATGAGCCTGCAAATAGGCTCGGGCCAGCACCTGGCTGTTGAGTGTGGCTTACCTGTTATTACCGATTTCCGCAATAAAGACCTTGCCCTTGGCGGACAGGGAGCTCCTTTAGTCCCTATTGGTGATAAACTACTTTTTGGCAAGTTTGAATACTGCCTTAATCTGGGCGGTATTGCCAATATATCGTCTGACGATGAAAACGGCACCCGCATAGCCTACGATATATGCCCTGCCAACTTTGCCCTTAACCATGTAGCCCGTCAGATAGGCAAACCTTACGATGCCAATGGAGACATGGCAGCAGCAGGCCAACTGAATACCGACCTTATGGGTAAGCTGGATGCATTGGACTACTATACCCTACCCTACCCTAAATCTATAGCCAACGAGTGGATACGTTCTACCGTATTGCCTTTGATTGATAGCATAGATTGCCCTGCCGAAGATAAGCTGCATACCTTATGTGTGCACATGGGGAAACAAATTGCCAAAGCCATTGGCAACGACCCGTTAAATAAAATACTGATTACCGGTGGAGGCGCTTTTAACCGCTTCCTTATAATGCAAATAGCTATTAATACCCAGTCGGCCATTATTGTAGCCGACCCTATTACGGTTAATTTTAAAGAAGCATTGGTGTTTGCTTTTCTTGGTGTGTTGCGTATGCGTAATGAGGTTAACAGCCTTGCCAGTGTAACCGGCGCAGAAAAAGACAGCTGCTGCGGGGTGTTGTATCTGCCATAAACCGCACTTCCTAAAACCCAAAAACCCCGCTTATAGCGGGGTTTTTGGGCCATCTAACCAATCAAAACCATGAACTGTAAGTATCAGGTTTAAATTTTCATCTATGATAAAGAAGTTTATATTCTAGTTGTAGTACGGATTGTCGTCAAAGAAAACATCCTCATCGTCATCATCGTCGTAGAAGAAATCAGTTCCCAAATCAAATTCTTTTGCGTTGAAACCTGCGTCTTCATCTTCTTCGTCGGTAACGTCGAACGATTTTTTAGGCTTGCGGCCTGCAGCCTTATAAGGCTTTAGTTTTGTTTTGCGTTTGGCATCGTCGCCCGTAAGTTTGGCGGCTATGGCAGTTGCAGTGGGTCCTTTTGTTTGAGTAGACTTTCTCATAATGTGTAGTTTTAAATGGGTTGGTTAAATTTCAATAAGTTTTTCTTGGCTGTTTAACCTCTGGGTTCAGGCTAATGTTACCCCGCAATTAGCATACTACCAACACATGTAAGAAATTGGCTTTTGTTGCCTGTAACTTTTTTATAAATCATCTGCTTTTGCCTAAAAACACTACATTTAGCCCCGGTAAAAAAAAATGCAACTTTTTGTTTTACCTTGTAAGAAAACATGATGACCACCCTTATTATATCCATTTTTGTACTCGGGTATTTAGCCATTGCTTTTGAGCACCCGCTAAAAGTCAATAAAACCGCCACTGCGCTAATTACCGGTGTGCTGTGTTGGACTGTTTACGTGGTTTCCAGCACCCATCCGGAAATAATTGGGGAAGAACTTAGCCACCATTTAGCATCCATAGCCGAAATTTTATTCTTTTTAATGGGCGCTATGACCATTGTGGAGCTGATTGATGCCCACCACGGGTTTGATATTATTACTGACCGTATCCAAACCACCAATAAAGTAAGGCTTTTGTGGATTATCTCAATCCTGACTTTTTTCCTGTCAGCCGCATTAGATAACCTTACCACCGCCATAGTAATGGTATCGTTGTTGCGTAAGCTTGTTAACGACCCCATGGACCGCCGCTTTTTTGCCGGCATAGTTATTATTGCAGCCAACTCAGGCGGGGCATGGAGCCCTTTAGGCGATGTAACCACCACCATGCTTTGGATTGGAGGGCAAATAACCCCGCTTAATATTATACTGGAGTTATTTATCCCAAGCCTAATCAGTCTTTTAATACCATTGCTTTATCTATCGTTTAAGCTGAAAGGTAATTTAGAACGTCCTGCCAAAGCTAAACGCAAGCACGAGAAACACAGCAGCATTATGCTATTTACAGGTATTGGAGGGTTTATTATGGTGCCTGTATTTAAGCAGCTAACCCACTTGCCGCCATATATGGGAATACTATTAGCCTTAGGGTTGGTATGGTTGGTATCAGAATTTATACACAGCGGCAAAGACGAAGAATTGCGCAAGCCATACACCGCCGCCCGTGCCCTTAGCCGGATAGATTTAAGCAGTGTGCTGTTTTTCTTTGGCATACTGGCAGCCATAGGAGTGCTGGAAGCAACCCATGTATTATCAAGCCTGGCCACATGGATGGATAAAACCATTGGCAATAATGATATAATAGTTATGGCTATTGGCTTAGCATCGGCAGTGGTAGATAATGTTCCATTAGTCGCCGCTACCCAGGGCATGTACGACCTTACCACCTACCCCGCCGACAGTAAAATATGGGAATTTATAGCCTACTGTGCCGGCACGGGTGGCAGTATCCTTATTATAGGCTCAGCAGCGGGTGTGGCTGTTATGGGTATGGAAAAGATTGATTTTATCTGGTACATGAAGCGCATAAGCCTTTTAGCCTTAATAGGTTACTTTGCCGGGGCTGCTGCTTATTTGGGTATATATGCGTTGATGGCCCACTAAGTGCTGCAACCTTTTCTTAACTAGTGCGTTTTATCAGCTAACAATTCCTTGTTTACAATTAACTTCAACCCTAATATTACCGCATAGAGACAAAGCTTTACTTTATCGTAGCAAAATAATACCCAGTAATTAACTTAAAGTAAAGCAAATATGCCCGCAGTAACCGATTCGTTACAAACAGCTGTGCAAGATACCGCACGCGCCGTAGCTCAAGCTACCCCTCCTGCAGTTACCGAAACATCTACCAACCTTTGGGAAATGATTGTTAAAGGTGGCCCGGTAATGATTCCCCTTGCCATTTTTCTTTTGGTAGCCGTCTACATTATTATAGAAAGGCTGATAGTTATAAACCGCTCGCTGCGCGTGCCGCATAACTTTATGAATAATATCCGCGACTTTATTT
Source organism: Flavobacteriales bacterium (assembly GCA_044378145.1). GTDB lineage: Bacteria > Bacteroidota > Bacteroidia > CAMBQF01 > CAMBQF01 > CAMBQF01. The sequence continues at coordinate 6,327 of JBIPNX010000038.1, forward strand.
TGAGCGGTAATATTGATAGCGCCCGTGCCGTGTGTAAAACCACCAATGCCCCTGTTGCCCGTATGATTGAGAAAGGCATCAACCGCATTGGCCGCCCATTGGCCGATATTGAAAAATCGATAGAAAACGTAGGTAAGCTGGAAGTAGCCAAGCTGGAAAAGAACCTGAACCTTTTAGGTATCATTGCAGGTATAGCACCTATGATGGGCTTTATCGGTACCATACTGGGTGTTATCCGCATTTTCTACAACATTGGTTTAGCCGGTACTATTGAAGTTAAATATGTTGCCGACGGCCTTTATGAAAAAATGGTATCGTCAGCATCGGGTTTAATAATAGGTATTATAGCCTACGCTGCTTATCACTTATTAAGTGGTATGATTGATAAGGCTATTTTTAAAATGGAAAGCAACTCGGTAGATTTTATTGATGTGTTACAAGAACCTTCTAAGTAATGAACTTACGACGTAAAAAACGGTTTGAGTTTGAGCTTGGCACCGGTGCCATGAACGACATCATGTTCTTTTTGATGCTGTTCTTCCTTATTGCCTCGTCGCTGCTAAACCCAAACTTTATAAAGGTAAACCTGCCCAAGGCATCGGATACTAAGGTTATCCCTAAAAAACAGGTACAGGTTACCGTTACTGCCGATTTAAAATACTATATCGACAAAACGGAAGTAGCCAAGGGCGACCTGGAAAGCACCCTGCAAACGGCACTAGCAGGTAGCGAAGACCCTGTTGTAACCCTTAACGTTGACAGTACCGTACAGGTGCAGCGTTTGGTGGATATTATGCAGGTAGGAACGCACCTGAAAGCTAAAATGATTTTAGCTACCCAACCCTCTAACTAATTTGTTTTTACTGCGTATATAAGTAAAACCTAAAACAAAATTTATGGCAGTTACCAGTGCTGATTCACAACCCAACGACCGCATATACGCGGGACTTGGCGCGCTATTAACAGCGTTATTATTATTTCTTATACTGATATTGGTTGTTTTTACAACCCCAAACCCTCCATTTCCTGAACTTGGCGGTGGTGGCGGCGGTGGTGGCATAGAACTTAGCTTTGGCGATGCTGACCAGGGAATGGGAAACACCAACCCTAACGAACTTAGCGGCAACCCCGAGCCTGTAAAAGAAATAGACCCCAACATACTTACTTCTGATGTTGACGACGATGCCCCAAGCATTCCGCCTAAGGTTAATATAGCCCATGCGCCAGTTAAACCGGTAGATAAGCCTAAGGTTAACAATACGGCTTTAATCCCTAACAAAGGAGGTAGCCAGGGCAACTCTAACAAACCCGGAAACGAAGGCAAGCCAACAGGCAACCCTAACGCCTTATTTAATGGCGGTGGTGGTTCCGGCCCCGGTACCGGTGGTGGCAGCGGTGGCGGTAACGGACCGGGCAACGGTCCGGGAAATGGCCCGGGCGATGGACCGGGTAACGGCCCCGGCAAAGGCGGGTTAGTTATTTCAGGCAACATTCTTGGCCGCCAGAAAAATATTATCAAACCCGAATGTTCTTTTGACAGGGGCGGTAAAGTATATGTTTATGTAACCCTAGATGAGTTTGGCAACGTTACCTCTGCAAAGTCGGGTAAAGGTACTACCGTTACCGACCGTGGTGCCATAAGCTGTGTAGAGTCTGCAGCACGCCGCTCTAAATTCAAAGCCAAAGAAAATGCCGACGATGAGCTTGGCTACATTATTTATACACTGGTAAAAAATTAACTGTAAAGTATCTTAACAAAAAAGCCCCTGACCATATCGTCGAGGGGCTTTTTTGTTATTTCTTATTCTGCATTACTCTTTATATTCCAATGCTTCGTTTAAAAAGTCGCATAAGGGTTTTAGGGCTTTAAAACCTGAAATAACAGTCTTTGAAAACTCAGGACTGGTAACCTGTTTGCTGTCTATTTTATGATAGAATACAAAGCTCTTATTCTTTAAGTACTCTAAACCGGGATGGTCTTTAGGATAACCTTTGGGAGCTGTTTTCAATCTGCCTTCGTCGCTTAAACCACCGAATAAGTTTTTAGCATCTTTGGCGTTTACAATCTTGTCAAACTTCTCGTAATCGTAGTCTATAGCATCACGAATTTTCTTCAGGTTATCGCCTTCGGGCATCCAGCAACCGCCTGCAATAAATACCTCGCCCGGTTGCAGGTGAACGTAATACCCCGCAAAATTCATCTTCTTTCCCCCCTTAGAAATAGCTGCCCCCATATTGTTTTTATACGGTGCTTTATTGGCAGAAAAGCGCACATCGCGGTTAATACGGAACATGCAATCTTTGGCAGTAAAGTTTGCAACCTCGGGCTCAAATTTTGCTGTGCCGGCTATTAGCTCATCGACAAAATCGGCAAAGTTTTTCTTAGCGGCTTCGTAGCGTTTTTTATTAGCTAAGAACCACTCACGATTATTGTTCTTATCAAGGTCGGATAAAAATTTTACTGTTTCAGGAGATATGGTAACTGCCATAGGTATTTGTATTTATTGCAAAGTAATAATTTAAATTAGCTGCAAATACGCAGGTTGAAAAAACGCACCAAAATAGTCATTGGCATACTGGCAGTAATAGTGTTTATCTATTTACTGCCCTTTATTGCGTACTTGTTGGCAAATAAAAATACCAAACAGTTTATGTTTGAGCAGGTAGCCTATAAACCCCTTGTTGATAGGCTCACTCAAGGTTGCACAACCGACTCAGCCAAAGCAATAAACGTTTACAATTTTGTAGCCAACAACTGTAATCAACCCCAGGGCAATGAAAATCCTAAGTACGATAACACCTACGATGTATTAACCCATAAAACCGCCAGCTGCGACCAACAGGTATGGCTGCTGATGCATTTATTACAATTAGAAGATATTGATGCACGGATGGTGTTTTTATATGGTTACGATAGTGTATCGCACCACACGGTAACCGAGGTTAAGATTAATGGAAAATGGATTATGCTTGACCCCTTTTACTTTCACCACTACTCCAACAATCAGGGTAAAATAGCATCGGTTGATGATATTATTTCAGGCAACATTCCCTTACGTGATTATTACGCTATGCCAGAAAGCTACCGCAACCTGTTTGCAAAACAATACCCTTACAAAATCCATTCTGACAATACACTAGACAGGCCACGCAAAATGATGCGCAGCCTGTTACGTTTTAATCAATGTGTATTTGGAGTACTATTTACGAAGCCTTTTGAGGCACTAAATTAATCGCCAACTCCTTCAATTGCTTATCATCAATAGCGCTTGGGGCATCAATCATAACATCGCGGCCGGCGTTATTTTTAGGGAAGGCTATATAATCGCGGATATGGTCTGCACCACCAAACAATGAGCATAAACGGTCAAAGCCGAAGGCTAAGCCACCGTGCGGAGGAGCACCAAATTCAAAGGCATTCATAAGGAAACCAAACTGTGCCTGGGCTTCTTCAGGAGTAAACCCAAGTATACCAAACATTTTAGCCTGTAGTTCCCTGTCGTGGATACGGATAGAACCGCCACCAATCTCCACACCATTGATAACCAAATCGTAGGCGTTGGCGCGGACCTTGCCATAGTCTCCAGCATCCAAGTGGGCAATATCTTCGGGCTTAGGCGATGTAAACGGATGGTGCATAGCGTACCAACGGCCATCTGCTTCATTCTCCTCTAAAAGAGGAAAGTCTACCACCCACAGGGCAGAGAATTTATCTTTAGGACGTAGGCCCAAACGATTGCCCATTTCTAAACGAAGCTCGTTTAGGGCTTTGCGGGTTTTATCAACGCCACCTGCCATTAACAGCATAAGGTCGCCTTGTTCAGCGCCAAAAGCTTCAGCCCAACGCTTCAATTGTTCTTCGTTATAAAACTTATCTACTGATGATTTAATACTATCGGCATTAACGCGTGCGTACACCAAACCTGTAGCACCAATCTGCGGGCGTTTTACAAACTCTGTAAGCTCGTCAAGTTGTTTGCGGGTGTACTCGGCAGCACCTTTGGCACAAATGCCCACTACAAACTCTGCATTATCAAATACAGGGAAGCCGTGGCCTTTAACAATGTCGTTAAGC
>JBIPNX010000402.1:0-2814 GCA_044378145.1 Flavobacteriales bacterium
AACCCTTTTTAAATCTACCAAAACTTATTTGAAGTTTTTTTTTCAGATTTGTTACAGTGTGTAAAAGAACGTCTGTGTGATTGGGGGTGCAAAGATAGATAAGTTTTCTTTATTCCAAACTCTTGTTGCAATATTTTTTATAATAATATACTATATATTTGATTATCATTATAATAAGTTTAAATTTATTTTAGTTTTTCTTTATTAGAATGCCGTATTAGATGTATATACACGAATTGAAACCGTTATAAGTATTGGGTTCTATAATTGCAGATATATCAAAACAGGTCCTTTTGATACTACACAGTGATGAAAAAAAAGACATTGAACTAAAGTAACCAACAAAAAGATTAGCAAATGAGCCTATACTATATATATGTGTCAGCTCGAAAAGTTCTGTTTGGGGTTTCCCTACCCTCAACTTTATCCACATATATAAAATATAGAGACTCCCTTTTGGATGATAACAGGATTCAAATGGAGTTACCCCATGCTATATAATATAGTATACCTATATATAAGTATGCCTGTTTTAAAACCGACAGCTACATATATATTGAATAGATACAAAAGAAAGAGTCCCCTGACAGTTATCGTCAGGGGACTCTTTATACTATATATAAGGTATACTTATATAGATGCAATCAGTTAGTAGTTGCCAAGGTATATCTTCTGGCTTTGTATTTTACCATCGCTAACTACTTGTATTAAGTAATAGCCCGGTTTAATACCTGCCACGTTCAACTCCTGGCGCCCTTTAATTGTAGATACGCCTGTTAAGCTCTCTACACGTTGGCCAAGGGTGTTGTACATAAATATGTCAGCTTTGTTACCGCCCCAGTTGTTAAACTGTACCACTACCCTTTCGCCCTGGCCATAAATGGTTAGGGTAGATGCTGTGTGGTTGTTTATACCGGTAGTAGTATCGGCTACATGAATTATAACAGAATCAGCTTTAGAACAAGAATCGTTAGATGCTGTAATAATTGCTGTATAGTTACCCGGTAATGCGTAGGTATGTTGTTGCGATGTTGAACCTACAATAGAGTTACCATCGCCAAAGTTCCAATTATACCCTGTTGCATTGGTTGCAGTAGCGGTAAGGGTTACCATATCGCCCATAGTAATGGTAGTGTCTGATGCTGTTAAACCAACAGTAACCGGCACACCATGGCTGTTAACGGTAATAAACTCTTGCGCTGTATAACCGCTGCTGTGGGTAAGGTTAAGAATATACTCTTGCGGAAGCAGGTTGTTTACTGTTATAGTACCTGTAAAATTGCTGCCTTGCGCATAGGTATTATTGCTATTGTCTTTTACGTCATATAAGCTCCAAACAGTAGTTCCATTTTGCGTATAAGTAATAGAGCCTGTTGCATTTTCGCAATCCTGATCAACAACAGAGGCTGTAACACCCGGTTGGAAATGGATGATAAAGCGGTCGGTGCTATCGGTTTCTAACGATGAGAATGTGTAAGTATTTGTTTGACGTAAGTCTGTAATAGTATTAGTAAACAAATCTTCTAACGTAATCATTGCCGAAAGCGGGAAACTGGCAATATCATTAAAGGTAAATGTAAATGTACCATCGGCACCAGGCATAAGGCCCATTGGTATAGCTACCGTATTTGTTAACGATGGGTTAGAGTTGATAGCCAGCATCTCTTCGCCTACCGAAGTAAACAAGGTTGGCTGCCCGTTGGCGCTTTGCCATTTATTAGCATCGTAAAAATCAAACCCCGGAGTAGCCTCAGGCATAAAGTTAATATCGGTTTGATCCATAAAGCCATTGCCGCTAACGGTAATATTCATATGGTCTTCTACTTGGCCAATGCTATTAAAAAAATTCAGAGTAATTATTAGTATAAAAACTATTTTGCGCATAATGTTAGTCATAAAAAATATAGGGGTAATTATTAAGCTAAGATAATTAAAATAAATACTCTTTTATAATTGAACTATAGAATAACTTGAACTAAAAAAAATAAACTAAAATGTTTGGAATTGTATACGCAAAACAATAAGTTTGTCAGTACCATCTTTAATCAATCTTAGTGCAACCAACTGTAACAGGTACTGAATGAAACACTTCTACCTCCTGAAACCGTATAGTAAATACCCTATAGGCACACTGTGCCTTTTGGTGTTTCTGGTATTTGGCGGTAGCGCATTGGCTCAATGCCCCAATGCCGACTTTGAGATGGGTAACTTTACCAACTGGCAGGGCCGTACCGGCACTTGCTGCCCTATAAACACCCCCACCAACGGTATTGTTGCAGGCAGGCACACCATTATGACCGGCGCCGGCATAGACCCCAACAGCTGCGGCCAGGTACCTGTTGTAGCTCCCGGCAGTACATTCTCGGCCCGTTTAGGCAACTCGGGCACAGGCTCGCAGGCCGAAAGGTTGTTATACACCTTTAACGTAACCGCCCAAAGCAACCTAATTATATATAAGTATGCCGTAATTATGGAAAGCCCCGGCGACCATAGCGCGGCAGAACAACCCCGCTTTGAAGTACGAGTACGCGACCAAAACGGCAACACCATACCTTGTACCTTTTACCAGATTGCAGCCGGCGGTAACAACCCTACCCCGGGTTTTGCCAACTGCGGTAACTGGCGCTATAAAACCTGGACTACCGTTGGGGTAGACGTTACCGCCTACATAGGCCAAAACGTTACCGTAGACTTTGCCACCGGCGACTGCGACCTTGGCGCCCATGCCGGGTATGCCTATATAGATGCCGACTGTGCCCCGCTTCAAATTGATGCACGCTATTGCCTTGGCAGCAACCAGGCCCAGCTTGACGC
>JBIPNX010000404.1:0-2812 GCA_044378145.1 Flavobacteriales bacterium
TTCCCAGCGCTAACCCTGAGGAGGTAAAAGACCAGATTATTGAGCTTATTGGTGGCGAACGCGATGCAATTATCCCGGCCAGCGGTAAAACAGGCATGGGTGTTTACGATATTTTAGAGGCTGTTATCAAACGCGTGCCCCCACCAAAGGGTAACCCCGATGCCCCGCTTCAGGCCCTGATTTTTGACTCAGTATTTAACTCATTCCGTGGAATTATAGCCTATTTCCGTATTATGAACGGAAGCATTAAAAAAGGCGACAAGGTTAAGTTTGTTAATACAGAGAAGGAATACATTGCGGATGAGGTTGGAATTCTGCGTTTAAAGCAAGAGCCCCGTAACCAGGTTTTTTGTGGCGATGTGGGTTATATCATCTCTGGTATTAAAGAAGCCCGTGAGGTTAAAGTGGGTGATACCATTATCCGTATTGGTGACCCTGAAGTAGAGCCTATTCAAGGCTTTGAAGATGTTAAACCGATGGTATTTGCCGGTATTTACCCGGTAGATACAGATGATTTTGAGGAGCTGCGTACCGCTATGGGCAAGCTTCAGTTAAATGATGCCTCGCTTACGTTTGAGCTGGAAACATCGGCAGCCCTTGGTTTTGGTTTTCGTTGCGGTTTCCTTGGTATGCTTCATATGGAGATTATCCAGGAGCGTTTGGAGCGCGAGTTTGACATGACTGTTATTACAACGGTACCCAACGTATCGTACCATGTTACCGATACCAAAGGAGTTGAAACGGTAGTAAATAACCCATCAGAACTACCTGATGATGTGTCTAAGATTGACCATATTAAAGAACCATACATCCAGGCATCAATTATAAGCAAAGGCGAGTTTGTGGGCTCTATTATGACCCTGTGTATTGAAAAACGTGGCATTATAAAAAACCAGGTTTACCTTACAGCAGATAGGGTTGAGCTTACCTTTGAAATGCCTTTGGCCGAGATTGTATTTGACTTTTACGACCGTTTAAAAACCATATCAAAAGGCTACGCTTCGTTCGATTATCACCCGATAGGTTACCGCGAGTCGAAACTGGTTAAACTGGACTTAATGCTTAACGGCGAGCCGGTTGATGCCCTTTCGGCCCTTATACATAAAGACAATGCCTACGATTTAGGCAAGCGCATTTGCGAAAAGCTACGCGAGCTTATTCCGCGCCAGCAGTTCGAAATTGCTATACAGGCTGCTATCGGTTCTAAGGTTATTGCCCGCGAAACAGTTAAAGCTCTGCGTAAAGACGTTACCGCTAAGTGTTACGGTGGTGATATTAGCCGTAAACGTAAACTGTTAGAGAAACAGAAGAAAGGCAAGAAACGCATGCGCCAGGTTGGTAACGTAGAGATACCCCAACAAGCGTTTATGGCGGTTCTTAAATTAGATTAAATTCCTCCCACTTGGTAATTAGGGAAGAATGGCTCACAACCCGAACATTTTTTCAGGTAATAAACTGTGCGTTTAAAAGTGCCTGTGGTGTATATTTCCCACACCTGCTTGTTGGGCTTATTTTCTCGCACGGTATAAGTAATTTGCGGTCCTAAAAGAATGCCGTAATCTTCAAAAATTACCCTGTTGTTTTCGGCCCATAAAGCATAGCGTATGCCTCCCTGGTCTTTAGTAAGTATAGCAACGGCAAGGTATGCAAGGTCCATTTGTTCGGCATAGTCAAATATCTCGCTATGCTCATAAAAAACATATTGTTTTGCAGGACTGGGAACAGTAGTGTTTGCTAAAGTTTCGTTGCCCTGGTTATCAAAAGTATATTCTTCTATTTTTTCTAAATCCCAAACACCACCATCGGCCGCAAGCCTTTTGTATAAAGCTTTTTCGGGGTTTACAACATTGTCTTTTCCGCAGCCCGTGGCCCAAATTGCTACAATGCTAAATAGTATGGCTATTCTTTTCATAGCACTTAGTTTTTGTTGGGTATAACATTAAATTTAAACAGCAACGATGTTTGTATATACCAGCCCGTAAATATGTTGGGTATTACGTTGTTTTCGTAGTCGTAAACCTGGTTTTGTACGTTGTTTTCAAACATCTCCAGGTCTTTAGGAAAGTACTCGCTGTATGGGTTTTTGCCGGGGCTTCCATCGCTAAAGGCATCAAGGTATTCTTCACCTTTTTTAGATTTTGCCCATGCAAATGAGCGGTATCCGCGTAGTTGAAAGGCAAAGTATTTTAAAAAATTTATGCGCAAATTCAGGCCCAGGTTTGCATCGTTTTGAAGCATACCGTGGTATACGCCGTTTATCCAAAATTCAGGGCCTACAGAGCGGTTTGTGCCATTGCCATAGGTAGCATAAGAAGCCACCTTGCCATCGCGAAGCGATACGCCAAACAATAAGCCCAAATCAACATGTTTGCCAAATTTGTGGCTAAAGTCGAAGTTGAAGTTCCAGGTAACAAAACGCAGGTCAATTTCGCGACCATTGTTATTAGTAAAAGTGCCGGATGTTTTTTGGTTAAATGCGCACTTGTTGTATTCGAAACCAATGGCGCTTTTTTCAAAATCAAATATGCAGCCAAAACCCCTTGAAAAGCCCATGGCAATGTTACTAAATTTACCCATTGGCGTTTTTACATTGTTGGTTATGTAGCTGTTGTAAGAGTCTACAAACTGATTAAAGGGGGAAGGGTTCCAAATATTTACGGTAGCGCCGGCATTGCCGGTTAAATAAAATTTTGATTGGGCATTTAAAGCTGCTACAGTGCTTACAAGTATAAATAACAAGATGTGTTTTTTCATAGCTAACCGTTATTAAAATAAGTCTAGTAAAAACTGAAAGCCCATATGGTTAATGCCC
>JBIPNX010000403.1:0-2812 GCA_044378145.1 Flavobacteriales bacterium
TTCTACAGGCAGAAGGGATAACGCTGCCCCTGTAAAGGAAGAAACACCCAGGTAATAATAATATTAAACACCGTACTATGATTTTTTGCAAAGGCGGGCCATTGGCCCGCCTTTTGCTTTTATCCTGCTAATCAATAATTAGTACATTAGCCAAAATATTGCATTACAAATGAAGAAAATTTCGCTTTTACTATGCCTGTTGGTATTGTATGTATACACCGGGGCACAGGTTATAGACCATGCACCTAAATATGCTAAAGTGGTTAATGCCGGCGATATGAAAAAGCTGGTAAAGGCATTGGCATCTAAAAAGTTTGAGGGACGCGAATCAGGTACCGAGGGGCAACAAAAAGCAGCCAATTATATCCGTAAGTTTTATAAGCGTAACGGTGTTGAACCGGGTAATGGCGATAGCTACTTTCAGGAGTTTGAGGTAAAAGAACGCAATGGCACTACCGGAGGGATGAGCTCTAACGTTTTGGGCTATATAGAAGGTACCGACAAACAAAGCGAAGTATTGGTTATCAGCGCCCACTACGACCACCTGGGAAAAGACGGTAAAGATATTTACTACGGTGCTGATGATGATGCATCGGGCACTGCAGCTATTATGCTTATTGCAAAAGCCTTTGCACAAGCGGCAAAAGACGGTTACAGGCCACGTCGCAGTATATTAATACTGAACGCATCGGGCGAAGAAAAAGGCCTTTTAGGCTCTGAGTATTATGTAAAGAACCCGGTTTATCCATTAAAAAATACCGTTGTCGATCTTAACGTAGATATGATTGGCCGTTTAGATAGCACCCATGCTAAAGACACTAACTATGTGTACCTGATAGGCTCTGATAAACTTAGCTACGACCTGCATTTTATCAGCGAGAAGAGCAATGCCAAGTACACCAATTTAGACCTTGATTATACCTTTAATTCAGACAGTGACCCTAACCGTTTTTACTACCGGTCTGACCATTACAACTTTGCTAAAAACAACATACCCGTTATATTCTACTTTAGTGGCGTGCATGTAGATTACCATCAGCCTACCGACACCTACGATAAGATATTGTACGGCAAGGCCTCTAAAATAGCTCAACTTGTATTTTACACAGCCTGGAGCATAGCCAACCGCGATGAAAGGCCCGTGCTGGACAATATGATTGACAAGGATTAAAAAACACTAAGCTCTCCCTTTTAAAAAGGGGTACTTATGCGGTACATCCAACTACTTATATTAATAGCACTGTGCGCATTATTGGCCTGTGGACGAAAAGACAGCGCCAATGGCCGTACCTGCTTTTATTATAATGAGCCACAGGGTATAACATCATTAGACCCTGCCTTTGCCAATAACAAAGCCAATATCTGGCCGGTAACACAACTATTCAATGGGCTGGTACAGTTAAACGACAGCTTGTTGGTTGAGCCTTGCATTGCAAAATCGTGGAGGATTGGTGCCGACGGCAAAACCTATACGTTTACCCTACGCAGCGATGTCTTCTTTAACCGTAGCGAGGTGTTCCCTGATTCTGTGGGCCGCAAGGTTACCGCTGCCGATTTTCTGTACAGTTTTAACCGTATTAAAGACAGCAAAACAGCATCGCCGGGCGAGTGGGTGTTCCGCACCGTGGCCGATAATGGCTTTGCTGCCCCTAACGATACCACATTTCAAATAAAGCTTAAAGAGCCATATGCGCCTTTTCTGCAAATACTAACAATGCCCTATTGTGTGGTAGTTCCGCACGAGGGGATTGAGAAGTACGGAAAGGACTTTCGCAGCCACCCTGTAGGTACGGGGCCTTTCTTTGTTAAGTACTGGTACGAGGGCAACCGCCTTATCCTTTGGAAAAACCCTAACTACTTTGAGCGCGACGATAAAGGCCAGCGCCTGCCGTATTTAGATGCCGTTTCTATATCCTTTATTGCCGATAAGCAGGTGGCTTTTCTTGAGTTTGCCAAGGGCCAGATAGACATGCTGCAGGATATTGATGGCGTGTATAAAGACGAGCTGCTTACCAAAGCAGGAACGCTCAACAGTAAGTATAACGACAAGTTCTACCTGCTTTCTATTCCTTATTTAAATACCGAGTACATGGGCTTTTTGGTTGATGAAACCCTGCCCCGTGTGCAAACCGGAGTGTATAAAGACAAGCGTATACGCCAGGCTTTAAACTATGCTATAGACCGCGATAAGCTGGCCCGTTACCTGCGTAATAATATGATTACCCCGGCTACGGCAGGCTTTGTCCCTAAAGGTATGCCGTCGTTTAATGCCGATGTAGTTAAAGGCTATAGCTATAACCCAACAGAGGCAAGGCGTTTATTGAAAGATGCGGGCTACCCAAATGGTGTTGGTTTGCCTATGTTGGTTATTAATACCACAGCCAATTACCTTGACATTTGTGAGTTTATTCAAAGCGAATTATCGGGAATAGGAGTAAGGTCTAAAATTGAGGTTAACGAAAGTGCTACTCACCGCAAGATTGTGGCCAACCAGGGCATGGACTTTTTCCGTGGCTCGTGGCTGGGCGATTACCCCGATGCCGAGAACTACCTGAGCCTTTTCTATAGCAAAAACTTTGCCCCCGGCGGCCCCAATTACACTCACTTTAAAAGTACCGAATACGATATGCTTTTTGAAAAAGCTATGCGCGTGGTTGACGATAGTTCCCGCTTTGTCCTCTATCAGCAGTTAGACAAAATGGTGGTTGAAAACGCTCCTGTTATGTTCCTGTATTACGACCGTGCCGTGCGCTTTGTAAACCGCCGAGTAACAGGCTTTGGTATAGACCCTATGAACCGCTTGGTACTTAAA
>JBIPNX010000039.1:0-10299 GCA_044378145.1 Flavobacteriales bacterium
GCCAGGGTAGGGTAGTAGATAGAAATTAACCCTTCGTTATTGTCTTTTAACGAGTTGTATAAAGCTTTGCCAATATCTTGTGTTGTTCCCCCTTTTTGTGCCGATACTGCAAATGCAGCAAGCAACAAAACGGCAATAGTTAGTATTCGTTGAGTCATACTAGTTAACAGATTGGCTGGTAGGCAAAATATTTGAAACGATAAACCAGCGGCCGTCTATCTTAGTGCAACGTGCAGAAATAGTATACGCTACACCGTTAGATACGGCTGAGTATTTGATAATACCGTTTTCAAGTCCTTCGGCATTAAACAACACAGTTTCTGTTTGCGATGCGGTAGGTACGTTAAAATCAACGCCTTGTTTTACCAAAACACCATGTGCGCTGGCTACCTGGCCAAGCAGCATATCGTGGTTATCGCCTGCAGCGTCACGCATAACGGGCTCAATTAACAGCGGGTTGTTGGTGCTTACAGCCTCAAACAATACCGGGGCAATATCTTCTAAATTGGCTTTACCTGATTGGGCATTAACGCTTAGTGCACTTAGCGCAAGCATTAAAAGGATAACTACTTTTTTCATTTCATTATTTGTTTAAAGGTTTTACTTCCTTTTACAAAGAAAGCATATACAATACTATGGTCCACCATCTCGGTGTGTGAATAATTAACAACGTTTTTACCCAGTTGGTTGCGTTTACCCAATAGTTTTGGTATTTGGCTGTAAAAGACAAAATGCCCCTTAATTACCGCCCAAAAATGGGTAAAATCTCCCCGCAATAAAAACCGAAGACCTGCAATACCATCTAACACCATGCGGCCGTAAATACGCAGCATAACATCGTACGGCTTGCCGTTTTTCAATAATAAATATAGGTTATTTCTGAAGTTTAAAAAAGTCTTTCGCGGATTTTCGGCCTGTAAGGTTCCACCACCAACGTGGTACACCACACTTTGCGGACAAACCATAATACGGTAGCCCATGTTTTTTAAGCGCCAGCACAGGTCAATTTCTTCCATGTGGGCAAAAAAATCATCGTCTAACCCTCCGCTTTGGTGGTAAAGGTCGGCCCTGACAAACATAGCCGCACCCGATGCCCAAAAAACATCGCGTGTATCGTTGTATTGGCCTTGGTCGATTTCAGTTTCAAAGAACACACGGCCACGGCAAAAAGGGTAGCCCCATTTATCAATAAATCCACCGGCAGCACCGGCGTATTCAAATTTATCCTTTTGGTGATAAGCCAAAATCTTGGGCTGGCAGGCAGCAATTTTCTTGTCACTTTCCATTAGGTTGATAATGGGCTCTATCCAGTTGGGGGTTACTTCCACATCCGAATTAAGCAGTACATAATAATCGGCCTCAATCTTTTTCAGCGCATCGTTATAGCCCTTGGCAAAGCCGCCATTTACTTCGTTTATCACAATCTTTACCTGCGGAAAATTTTCTTTAACGTAGTTAACAGATTCGTCGGTAGAGGCGTTGTCAGCCAGCCATACTTCGGCATAAGGCATAGAATGCTGGCATACCCCCGGCAAAAACTTCTTCAGGTACCCAATACCATTAAAATTAAGTATAACAACCGCTGTACGTGGCACTATAATGATTGATTTAAACGGCAATATTACAAAAGCCCTGCATACTAAACAGCTATGTGTTTGTAAATGCCTGTGCCTTGTGTAAACATTACCTGTTTGCGTGGCTATTTTTACAACGTATGAAAATTCACTTTATTGCCATTGGCGGCAGCGCCATGCACAATTTAGCCATTGCCTTAAAAGAGGCAGGAAACGATATTACCGGCTCTGACGATGAAATATTTGAACCATCGCGTAGCCGCCTGGCCCGCTTAGGTTTGTTGCCCGAGCAAGAAGGCTGGTACCCCGAAAAGATACACACCGGCTTAGACTGCGTGGTATTGGGTATGCATGCCCGTAAAGACAACCCCGAGCTTTTGCGGGCTACCGAGTTAGGTATTAAGATATTCTCGTACCCTGAATACCTCTACGAACATTCTAAAGATAAAACCCGCGTAGTTATTGGCGGTAGCCATGGTAAAACCACCATTACCGCTATGGTTATGCATGTATTGCGTGCCGCAGGTAAAGATTTTGACTACATGGTTGGTGCGCAGCTAAAGGGTTTTGATACCATGGTACGCATGACCAATGAAGCACCAATTATGATTTTAGAGGGCGATGAATACCTTACTTCTCCAATCGACCCAAGGCCTAAGTTCCATTTGTATAAGCCACATGTATCAATCATATCAGGTATTGCGTGGGACCATATCAATGTGTTCCCAACCTTTGCTATTTACCTTGACCAGTTCCGCCAGTTTATAAACCTGATAGAACCCGATGGGACCCTTATTTATTTTGACGGGGACGAGAACCTTAAACAACTTGCTACCGAAGCCCGCTACGATATTAAGGCTGTTCCCTATCTAACAATCAACAGTAAAGTTGAAAAAGGCATAACCTATATAAGCAATAATGAAGGGGTATTTGTTCCCTTACGCATCATCGGCAAGCACAACCTGCAAAACCTGGCAGGTGCATTAGAAGTTTGCCGTGCCCTGCACATTACCGACGATGAATTCTTTACTCATATACAATCTTTTGAAGGGGCAGCGAAGCGCTTAGAACCGTTGAAGATTGAAGATGGCTATTCTGTATTCCGTGATTTTGCCCATGCGCCTTCTAAGCTAAAAGCTACAGTTAGCGCAGTTAAAGAACACTTCCACGACCGTACTGTAATTGCCTGTTTTGAGCTGCATACCTTTAGCAGCCTTAACAAAGAGTTTTTACAGGAATATGCCGGTGCTATGGATGCAGCCGATATTGCAATTGTGTATTTCAGTAACCATGCGTTGGAATTAAAGCGCTTAGAGCAACTTTCGTTAGATGATGTAAAGGATGCCTTTTCCCGCCCTGATTTGGAAGTATACAACAACTCAACTGAACTCTACAACCGCTTACAAGCTATACCTAAAACCGATGCCTGCTTATTGCTAATGAGCTCGGGTAATTTTGATGGGTTGGATTTACTGGCCTTATAGAAAATCTCCTTCTAAAAGGGATTACTTCGCGTAGCAAGGGGAGGGAGTCTTTTAATTCTCCGAAGGCTCCGTTGGGTGCGAGAAGAACGGCCTGCGCTGGCCTTCAGGGTATTTACGTAAAAAGTACGCCAACACCAGGGTAAAGAATATCCCTGCCGCCATGGTAATAAACATAGGGAAGTTTACCTGCATAAATGGGGAGAAGAAGTTTGTAGCACCTCCAATGGCATGTTCTTTTGTAAGCTTATCAAGGGTAGGATCGGCATTAACTTTGGCTATCTCGTTTGCCAGGCGGGCAGGTAGAATAGTTGTGTTTATGGCAGAATAATAAAAGTAATCGAATACCGCGTTTAAGCCTCCCGATATTACAGTAATGCGTATGCCTGCCGCACTGATTAGGCGCCCTGTAATAAAACCGCCAAACTCCAGGTTGCGGGTTAGTATCATACCCGGGTAAAGCATTGCTACTGTAAATGATGGAGCAACAAGTAAAAAGTATTTACCTAAACCCTCATGGGTAGGGTCAACATAAAATATAATAAGCTTGGCGCCAATGGCCAATACAACAGCCAGCAAGGTGTATTTTAAATATTCCCTCATAATAAGCTGCAAAGATAGTTTAAAGATTTTGCCCTTTTGCTTGCTTTTTTCATTTGTTTTTTAGAAATTTACAGGTCTAAACACACTCGCTGGATATGGATACCATTCGTTCAGGCATATTTTTGATTGACCCCGAAACCCTTTTAGAAGTTGATGAGCTTTTGGATAGGGGCGTTAAACGTGACCTTGTTTTACACAACGACGATTTTCACACCTTTGAATATGTAATTGAAACACTTGTTGAGCTTTGCGACCATACATTGGAGCAGGCCGAGCAGTGCACTTACCTTGTTCATTACAAAGGTAAATGTGTAGTTAAACTGGGCACAGTAGAAGAGTTAAAGCCTGTTTACCAAGCCATACAAGACCGCGGCCTTACTGTTGAAATACAGTAATTTTCTCTTTTTTTAGCACAAACTATTATTTCCTGTTGTTACCTTTGGTATATGAAAACCAAGGCATTAACAATACTTTTTGCAATAGGCTTGTTTGCCGCTTGTGTTAAGGTACCTATTACCGGCCGCAGGCAAATTAACCTTTTGCCACAGTCTACGCTCAACTCTATGAGCCTAACCGAGTACAGGGCATTTTTAAATGCTAATACGGTAGTTTCGGCCAGCGATAATCAAACCCTGATGGTGCAAACCGTTGGTAAGAAGATTGCAGATGCTGCATCGTTATACCTGCGTACCCATGGCAATGCAAAGCGATTGGCAGGATATAAATGGGAGTTTAACCTGGTGCAAAGCCCTGAAGCTAACGCCTGGTGTATGCCCGGTGGCAAAGTGGTTGTTTACACAGGCTTATTGGCTATTACCAAAACCCCCGAAGGTTTAGCTGTAGTATTGGGGCATGAGATTTCCCATTCACTGGCTAACCATGGTAACGAGCGTATGAGCCAGCAATTGGGTGTCCAGGCAGGTGGTCTGGCATTAGATGTTGCCCTCTCTCAAAAACCGCAACAAACCCGCGATTTATTTATGCAATCGTACGGTATAGGCTCAACATTAGGTATGTTGAAGTATTCGCGTGTGCACGAAAGTGAAGCCGATAGGCTGGGGCTTACTTTTATGGCCATGGCAGGGTATAATCCTAATGAGGCTATTGGTTTCTGGCAACGCATGAGTTCACAAGGCGGCGCCCAGCCACCGGAGTTTTTAAGTACACACCCTTCGCATAGCACCCGTATAGAAGATATTAAAAAATGGATGCCCGAGGCTATGAAACACTATAAGCCAAGTGGAGGTGTAAATCAGAATAACAAGATTAAGCAAACCAAAACGCCACCGGCTAAGAAACCTTAACGCTTAAATGCCCGTCGGGTGAGAGGATTATATGCCCATCATCAAGCAAGGCGCTTAATATTTCTTTTAAGGTGTCTCCGTCTGTATTTTCCAGGTGTTGCATTACCTGGTCGGGCCGTGGTTTATGCTCTTCAATTACAGCAAGTACTTTTTGGCCCAGTTCCAATAACTCGTTTTTAGGCTTTTGCTTTTTACCGCTGCAATAGTCGCATACCCCACATTCTTTAGCATCGGTTTCGCCAAAGTACTCCAGCAGCATTACGTTGCGGCACCGTGTTTTTATCGATGCATAATACAACAGCGCCTTCATGCGTTTTTCGTAGCTGGCTTTCAGTTTCCAGTACATATCGTCAGACATGCGCAACTGCTTTTCGGTAGCATACGGCACAGTAAATATTATCTGCGGCTTATCGGTAGCTTTTACATAGTCCAGCACCTCTTGCTTTTTCAAAAGTTCCAGGTTGTAAATGGCCTGCTCATCTTTTATGCCTGCACCACGGGCAAGGGCACGTTCGTTAATGCTCACGTATTGCTCAAACATACCACCGTATAAACGCAGCAGGGTTTTAATAAACCCGTCCATTTTAGGATTTTGCACCTGGTAGTTATACAGGTCGGCATGGTTAATAGTAATAAACACGCGCGATGGTTTGTACAATGCTTCGGTAAGCTCTAAATAGCCTTCTTTCTCTAATAGTTTAAGGCTATTGAAAACCAGTAGGGCTTCAAACTTGTAATAGCTGCAAAAGTGTTGTATATCGAATTCAAAAGCCTGCCCTGCACCCGAGCCTTCTGATAAAAAGTAGTAACTGCTTAGCGCTTTATATACCCGCTTAATTTCATCTATTGGCGGAAACGACTTCTCATATCTCTTCTCGGCATCTTCGCCATCATTATTGCCATACAGCAATACGGCATAGGCTTTCTCCCCATCTCGCCCTGCACGGCCTGCTTCCTGAAAGTACGCCTCCGGGCTATCGGGTACATCCAAATGCACCACAAAACGAACATCGGGCTTGTCTATGCCCATTCCAAAAGCGTTGGTGCACACTATAACACGTACCTTATTTTGAATCCAATCGTTTTGCTGCAGGTTACGTGCCGATATTTCCAACCCTGCATGATAAAAAGCCGCATTTATATTCTGCCTGCGCAGGTAGTCTGCTATATCTTTAGTAGCTCTGCGGTTGCGCACGTAAACAATTCCACTGCCCTTTACATTATGGCAAATCTCCATCAGCTTGGCCAGCTTGCTGTCTTCGTAGCGTACTATGTACGCCAGATTTTCGCGGGCAAAGCTTTTGCTTATTACATTCTTCTGCTTAAAAAGCAGTTGCTTCTGAATATCATCTACAGCTTCTGCCGTGGCCGATGCCGTAAGGGCCAGTATGGGCGTTTTAGGTATAAGCTCGCGTATCTCGGCAATCTTCAAATAGGATGGCCTGAAATCGTGACCCCATTGCGATATACAATGCGCCTCATCTACAGCCACAAGGCTCACTTTCATTTTCTTAATCCGCTCACGCACCAGTTCAGTGCCCAACCGTTCCGGCGATAGGTAGAGGAACTTGATATTGCCGTAAATGCAGTTATCCAGCACAATATCAATTTCGCGGTAGCTCATGGTGGCATTTACCGTAACCGCGTTTATGCCGCGTTTTACAAGGTTGTTTACCTGGTCCTGCATAAGGGCTATAAGGGGCGATACCACTATGCAAATGCCCTCTTTTACTAACCCCGGAACCTGGAAGCAGATAGACTTTCCCCCGCCTGTGGGTAACAGAGCAAGGGTATCTTTACCTTCCAACACAGAGTTTACAATATCTTCCTGCAATGGGCGAAAGGCATCGTATCCCCAGTATTGTTTTAGTATGTCGGCTGGTGTTGGCACGGCATAAAAATAGGGTATTAATCTTTCGGCACAGTTTTTGGCTCTATTTGGGTATGAGAAAATGGCTATTTATAACATTTTTTAGTCTTTGTTCTGTGGCTGTGTATGCGCAGGACATTGAAACGATTAAGATACAATCTGCGGAAAAGGTGGACTGGTCGGGTGGTATAGCAGGCCGTATGGGCACAAACTATAGCGTAAACCTAACCTGGAATGGTGCTGTATCAATTAACATAGATAGCGTTTGGTGTGATGGTTTGGGCTATGCCATTAACCATGTTTACAAAGGTTCAAAGAGTAATAAGCCACTCAAAATACAGTATCAACTTACGTTTACCGAAGATAAGAGCACTTTCGGTTACAGGCCTGATAATCCGTACGATGATAGCGGTAACCCTCCCGATTTTAAGAAAGAACATACCCGTAAACCACCCATTGCTTACAAGGGTAAAATACTAATCAGGTATATAAGTGCCGATAAGAAAAAGCACTATTTGGTTGTGAAAACATTCACTAAAACAAGCATAGTATCATACCCTTAACCGGGTTTTGGAACATTGTAGGCTGGTTTAACGTTAAGCGGTTGATAACTCCACAGCGCCTGACGATATTCTACCCAACCGTTTCTGAAATTTGTAGGTATGTTAACATGGCCGCGGCTGCGTAAGTGGCTTACACGCTTTTTCTTTTTCTCATCGTTGCCCTTTGTAATTATTTACTTAGCGGCCATCATTGTTTTTACCTTTTTTAAAGAGGATGTTAAAAGTTATTTGGTTGAAAAACTAAACGATGAATTGGTTACTGAGGTTAAGATTGAAGACATTGAATTTTCCGTTTTAAAGAAGTTTCCTTATGCCAGTATAGAACTAAAGAATGTATCGGCCGATGAGGTTACCAAAGCCCCTGTAAAAGAAAAACTGTTTACTGCAGGCCGTATTTACTGCCTGTTCAACTGGTACGAAATGTTCAGCAGCAACTTCCATTTACGCAAACTGGATATGGAAGACCTTACCCTGAACCTTAAACGGTTTGACGATGGGACGGATAACTTTCATTTTTGGAAAGAGCAGAATAGCACCGGAGAATCCGGTGACTTTACACTGAACATCCACAAAGTAGGTTTTAAGAATGTTGACTTTAAATATTCAGACAAGAAGAATAAAACCTTTATAGCCGCGAACCTGCGGACCGGTATGGTATCGGGTAGCTTTGCCGATGAGCAATACACACTTACGGCTAAAGCTGCATTAACAGCAGATTTGCTTACGTTTGGTGGCATTACCGTTCCACCAACACCTGATGTGCGCATTAGCTTTATTGCCGATGCCAATAACAAAACCAAGACTTATAATTTTCAAAACGCGCAACTGTTTTTAGGTAAGTTGAGCTTGCTGAGCAACGGGCAAATTATAGCAGGCAAAGACCCATCGTTAAACCTGAATATAAAAGGCGATAAGCTGGATGTTGCGGCAGTACTCTCGGCCTTACCGCGTGAGTATGCCTCTTTTGCCGATGATTATGCCAGCAAAGGCCTGTTTTATTTAGATGGTAACGTAGCAGGCCCATTGGGCAAACCCATTGCAACAGCAAAGTTTGGTATCAGTGGCGGCAACATAACCCATAAGCCCACCAGCACAGTTATGAGCAATGTAAACCTAAGCGGAACATTCAATAGCGGAGCTGTACTTGAGAAAGGTGAGTTAGTTGTAAATAGGGTTAGCCTGCAACTTAAGCAAGGCTCGTTACGCGGAAAGTTTAAGCTGGTAAATCTTGTCAATCCATATATTTCAGCATCGTTACAAGGCACTGCCGACCTTGCTGATATAAAGAATTTCATTCCCGGAAAAGAGATTAAACACATGGCAGGCAACCTTACTGTTGATGCCGAAATTATGGGTCCGTTGGGCGAGGTAGAAGCTCTTGCCGATGGTAATACCAATGCCGTAGCTCGTGGGCATGTTACGGTGCGCAATGGCTCTATGGAGTTTAGCAGCTTTGCCCACCGTATTTCTAAAGTTAATGCAACAGCCAGTTTTGGTAATGATATTGTAGACCTTAACCAATGCGCGTTTAACATTGGCAAAAGCAATTTTACATTAAACGGAAGGGTATTAAGCTTTCCATCGTGCATACTAAACAACAAGCAAAAGATTCATGTTGACGCATCGCTGGGCTCTAGCTACTGCGATATTGGCGAGCTGATAAAAAAGCCGATAGAAAATCCGTTAAAAGATACCGCTTCGGTTTTTGTATTATCAGAAAGGTTAGAGAGTGATCTTACCATTAAGGCTGATAAAGTAACCTTTAACAAGTTTGGTGCATTAAACCTGTCGGGCAATTTAAAGCTATATAACAGGGTTATTGATTTGTCTGCGGTATCATTACAAACGGCAGGCGGATCTGTTAACCTTACTGCTAATATTGATGCCCGTGGTACTAGCCGCATACGTACCGCTTGCGAAGCCAAACTTAGCAATATAGATATCCACTCGCTGTTTTATGAGTTTGACGATTTTGGGCAAACCACCATGCAAAGTAAACACCTTAAAGGCAGGCTTACCGCAACGGTTGCCTTTGCCGCTAACTGGACCAAAAAGCTTGATATTATTTTACCAAGTATAGAAGCCGAAAGCGATGTTGAACTGGTGAACGGAGAATTGGTAGATTTTGAGCCCGTTACTGCCATGTCTCGCTTTATACAGGTTGATGAGCTAAAGCATATCTACTTCTCTAACCTGAGCAACCACATTATTATCCGCGACAGCAAAATAATAATACCGAGTACGGAGATACAATCGAGCGCGCTAAACCTTACTGCTTACGGCACACACGACTTTGATAATAATATTGATTACCATGTTAAGGTAAGCCTGCGCGAGCTCCTTTCCAAGAAATTTTTAAAGAACAAACCCAAGCAGGTTGATGCTGATGGAGAGGTAGTGCAGGACGATGGGCGTGGAGGTTCAAACCTGTTTTTATTGGTAACAGGCACTGCCGAAAACCCTAAGGTGCGCTACGATGTAGGGGCTGTGAAAAATAAACTTAAATCAGATTTTAAGAACGAAAAATTTGTACTGAAAGGGATACTGAAGAAAGAGTTTGGTTCTAAAGACGGCCAGGAGAAGGGTGCAGAGGATAATACAAATCCTTTAAAAGAAGATAAGACACCGTTGTTTGGTAAGAACAAAAAGAAGAAAGAGAAAAAGGGAGCAACTCAGGATAACCAGCCTGTGATAGAGTGGAATGACAATTAGCAAATGCCCTATTTTTCCGATAAAGCAGATTTTTTGTTTTTTTCTTCCACTCTGTGCAATAATATCTTTGTTGCAGAGTTATAGAGAGTAGAGTTAGGTTTATAGATGTTTATTTACTGTGTGTTGAAAAAGTCCGCCGGCGCAATTGGCGGACTTTTTCTTTTATAATAATCTCACTTTGAATAAAGGGAG
>JBIPNX010000040.1:0-10281 GCA_044378145.1 Flavobacteriales bacterium
GTGCCCTTCTGTAGTATAGAATGAAAGCTTAACCAAGGGTGAATTATGCACTTTACATTGATATTTTGCACCATTTGCAAATTCAATTGTACCCTTACTTCCAAGAAAAGAACTGCTTAAACTAAGGATAACTTTATCACCACATTCAATAATGGTTTTAGGTTTCCAAAAACCAATATTTCTAATAACATAACTTTCCCCACCTAACTCAAACGATGCTTTATAGGTTTTCTCGTCTTTTAACTCAACAATAACCCCATTATTACTTTTAAGAGTGGTTTTCCCTTTAGAAAACTCCCAAAACATTTCAGAATTGATAATTGATTCCATGTTCTATATTTTTACCTATAAGTAGCACTAAAAGCCTGGTAATTACACGTATGTAAAAATATTTTTCCTTACGTTCCTTTCTTAAATAATAAAAAAGGGGCATAAGCCCCTTAAAATCCCCCATTCGTACTTTCCAGTACGAATACCCCCTTTTGAAAGGGGGAGTTTAAAAAGTTAAAACGCCCAATTATGCGTATCAATATCTTCCAGGCAACGGCGTAGTAAATCTATGCTGTCGCGGATGTCTTGTTTGTTGGCCATTTCTACCGACTGGTGTATGTGGCGGGTTGGAATAGATACCGCACCTGCAATAGCCCCACTTGGGTTATAACGCTGTATACCCGCAGTATCGGTACCACCGGCAGGTAATATCTCGGGTTGCCATTTAATCTTGTGCTTATCGGCAGTTTTCTTCATAAAATCTACCATGCGGTAATCGCAAATGGTTTGCGAGTCCATAACCTTAATGGCAGTGCCATGGCCTAAGCGGGTAATCATTTCGTGCTCGCGGGCGCCGGGTATATCAAATGCTATGGTCGTATCAAGTCCAAAACCAAAATCGGGATTAATTTCTAACGACGCGGCTTGCACACCACGCAGGCCTACCTCCTCTTGTACAGAGAATACGGCGTAGAAGTCGTAAGGCAGTTTCTTAATCTCGCGCAATACTTCAATCAAAATAAACACCGACACGCGGTTATCAATCGACTTACCATTAACACAATCGCCCATCTGGATAAGCTCACGTTCGCGGGTAATAAAGTCGCCAACAGAAACAAATTTCTCCACCTCTTTTTTGCCCATACCCATATCGATGAAATAGTCGGTGGTTTGGGGCATTTTATTGCGCTCTTCGGGACTCATTACGTGGATGGGTTTGCTGCCCATTACGCCTATAAGGTCTTTTTTACCGTGCACGATAACGCGCTGTGCGGTAAGTGTCTTCGCATCAAAGCCTCCCAGGGTGTGGAATCGTACAAAGCCTTTATCATCTATGTGGGTTACGATGAACGATATCTCGTCCATGTGTGCCGCCACCATTACTTTTTTGTCTTTTTTGCCTTTGCGGAAAACCGTTACGTTGCCCATATTATCTATGGTAACCTTGTCGGCCAGTTTTTTAACCTCGCGCAGTACAACCTCGCGTATGCGGCGTTCGTAACCGGGTGCGCCGGGGGTTTCACAAATTTCTTTAAGTAGCTTAAAATTGATAGACATAAGCGAGCGTTTTTTGAAGTGGCAAAGGTAGTAAATCTACTTAGCCTGTATGCGGTTTCTTATTATTGCCAAAATATGCCGACAAAGGGTGAGCCTACAAAGTAATCACCACGTTGCCTGTTTTCTCCCCTGTTTCTACGTATTGGTAGGCTTCTACAATTTGCTCAAGCGGGTAAGTGCGGTCTATTACCGGTTTGTATTTGCCTTCTTCAATTATCTGCTTAAAAAACAGCATGTCTTTCTTAGTATCAACCGGTATGGGGAAGAGTACTTTTTTACCGGGCATTAGCGGTGCTAAAAGCGCCAGAAATACATTTTGCCACATATACCCAAGCTCTGTTGATGTATAGAAAGCCTTAGGCTTAAGCAGGTGTTTGCATTTAAAAAACGAGCTTTTGCCAACAGAATCAAAGACTGCATCGTACTGCTCATTCTCTTTTGTAAAATCGTCTTTGGTGTAATCAATAACCCTATCGGCCCCCAGCGATTTTACTAACTCTACCGCTGAGGTTTTGCATACTGCCGTAACATGGGCACCAAAGTATTTAGCCAGTTGCACCGTAGCACTGCCAATAGAGCCCGATGCTCCATTTACCAAAACCTTTTTAGGGGTAGAATAATCTAACTTTTTAATGTAGTTGTAGGCTAAAAACATACCCTCGCAAACGGCGGCTGCCTCATTAAAGGTCATGTTAACCGGCATGGGTGTAATGGCCTTTTCTTCGGGCACACAAACATACTCTGCATGGGTACCAAATTTAAAGGTGCTTAGCCCGAAAACTTTATCGCCAACAGCAAAGGTTTTTACGTCTTTTCCAATAGCTTCTACCACGCCGGCAAGCTCGGTACCCAGTATGGTATTTTTAGGTTTGAATAAACCACCTACCACACGAACAGCAAAATATTCTGCTTTACGAAAGCCACAGTCGGTGCGGTTTACCGTAGTAGCATGCACCTTAATAAGCACCTCGTTATCTTTTGGCGTGGGCTTAGCAACTTCCGTAAGCTGAACAACTTCGGGCGGACCGTATCGGGTGTAAACAACTGCTCTCATCCTTAATCCACCAAACTCAACTTAATCATATTGGCTTTGCCATGCTCGTGCATTGGTATGCTGGCTATGTTTATAATTAAGTCGTTAGCATCAATAAAACCCTCTTTTTTAAGGCGGTGCTTAATATCTGCAATGGTATGGTCTGTTGATACCTCTTTATCGTAGTAAAAGGCACGTACGCCCCAAAGCAGACTCAGGGTGTTAAGTATGGCTTTGTTTGATGTAAAAGCAAATATCAAAGCCTTGGGCCTGTAGCTTGCCAAACGGAAAGCAGTATAGCCGGAATAAGTCATGGTTATAACTGCCTTAGCCGACACATCTTTCGCCATTTTAGCCGCCGTGGTGCAAATAGAATCGGAAACGTAACGGTCTGTCCGCGATGGAAATGGGTCTTGGTTCTGGCGGTTGTATGGGTATTGCTCGTCCTCAACATTGGCAATAATTTTTTGCATAGCCTGTATTACCATAACAGGGTGCGCCCCTACCGATGTTTCGCCAGAAAGCATTACCGCATCGGCCCCATCCAATATAGAGTTAGCAGCATCGTTAACCTCGGCACGCGTAGGCGATATATTGGTAATCATGCTCTCCATCATTTGGGTAGCAATAATTACCGGAGTTGATGCATTAAGGCATTTACGCACCAGCATTTTTTGTATCAGCGGCACACTTTGCATAGGCACTTCCACACCTAAGTCGCCACGGGCAACCATCAGGGCATCGGCCTCTTTAATAATATTATCAATGTCTTCAATAGCTTCGGGCTTTTCTATTTTAGCCACCACGCGCGATGCTTTGCCTTTAGCTGCGATAATATGTTGCAGTTCAATAATATCGGCCGCGTTACGCACAAACGATAAGCCTATCCATTCAATATCATTCTCCAGCGCAAAGTCAAGGTCTTTAAGGTCTTTAGTTGTTAAGCAAGGCAGCGATATTTTAGTGTTGGGCAGGTTTACCCCTTTTTTAGACGATAACGGGCCACCGTGTAATATTTTGGCAACAACCTCATCAACACCATTGGTAGATACTACCTCCATCAACAGTTTGCCATCATCCAGTAAAATATGCTCGCCGGGTTTGGTATCGCGGGGGAAGTTAGTATAGGTCATAAATACCCGCTCGGCAGTGCCCGGGCCATCTACGGTGCTAAACACAATTTCTTTGCCTGCCTCTAACATCACAGAACCACCCTCCATAACCCCAATGCGCAGCTTAGGGCCTTGTAAATCGGCCAGGATAGGCACGTGGGTATCCAGTTCTTTATTCAGCTCGCGGATGGTGTTTATAACAGCGCCATGATCTTCGTGGCTGCCGTGCGAAAAGTTAATGCGGAACACATCAGTCCCCGCCAGTATCATCTCTCTTAAAACCTCCTTAGGCGACGATGCCGGCCCAATGGTTGCTACTATTTTAGTACGGCTGTTAGTTGTCATTTATAAATAAAAAATTTTGTTTCGATTTTAATGTTTTCACGTCCACATCATACACCGCCAACACAAGGTCTATCTTACGCACGGCATTTACAATATCATCCCAACGGTCGGCAACAATATCGCCTTCTATCTTCAAAAAATAATCGGTCTTTTTTTGTTCGGGGGCAAAAAAGCCTGATGCTCCGCGATTACTAACCAATGCAAAGTGCAGGTAGGTATCACTATCATAACAGGTAAAAAGCGAGAACTGCGATAAAAAATCGGGCTTGGCACCTTCGGCCTGCTCTTTGGGTTCATTCTTTTCCAACTCAATACCCAAAGCGGTATTTACTGCCCACGAAAGGCGGTAATCCTTAGCGTGGCAAGAAATGCCAAGTAGTTTAAAGTTATACTCCTCGGCTGCTGATAGTGTTAAACGAGCCATATCCGAAGCAAAATTAACCTTTTGCAGGGTGCTTTGTTTACCTTTGCAGTAATTTAATTAACCGTGTTGTTAAACATAACAATGCAGGGTATTGAATAGCAACACAATGAAACCCGTTTACCTCCACATATTAGGTTTGCAGCCCTACAAGCAGGTTTGGGATGTGCAGGAACAGCTTTTTGCCGAAACCGTTGCGGCCAAAACTTTTAACCGCGACAACCCCGACGGCCCTAAACAGGAGGTTAAAAGTCACCTGATACTGTGCCAACACCCGCACGTATACACCCTTGGCAACAGCGGCGATATGAAGAACCTGCTGCTAGACGAAAAAGGCCTGGAAGATGCCCATGCCGAATTTCATAAGGTAAACCGCGGGGGCGACATGACCTACCACGGCCCCGGGCAATTGGTGGGCTATCCTATCTTCGACCTTGATGTATTCTTTACCGATATACATAAGTTCCTGCGCCACGTAGAGTTTGCTATTATCGACCTGCTAGACCATTACGGTTTACAAGGTGATACCATAGAAGGGCTTACGGGTGTTTGGTTAGACAAAGGCATACCCGGCCGCGAGCGGAAGATTTGCGCCATTGGCGTACGTTGCAGCCGTTGGGTAACCATGCATGGCTTTGCCCTAAACGTAAACACCGACCTTAACTACTTTAACAACATTATAGCCTGCGGAATACAGGATAAAGGCGTAACCTCCCTACAACAAGAGCTGGGCCGCGAAATCAGCATCCAAGAGGTACAAGACCTGTTACTGGAAAAATTGGTTAAGCAGTTTGAACTGGAATTTAAAGCCGAGAATGTAGCATCTATTTAGTGCTAGCACCTGGAAGCTAACACCTAGTCCCTATCCTAACATCTTCACAAAGTCGTCAAACAGGTAACGGCTATCGTGCGGGCCGGGACTAGCCTCAGGGTGGTATTGTACCGAGAAGGCTTTCTTTCCTTTTATGCGGATGCCCTCAATCGTATCATCGTTCAGGTTAATGTGTGTTACCTCTACGTTAGTAGCATTTTCCACATCCTTTGGCGATACTGCAAAACCATGGTTCTGGCTGGTAACCTCGCACTTGCCTGTAATTAAATTCTTTACCGGGTGATTAATTCCACGGTGGCCACTGTGCATTTTATAGGTATTTAAACCTGCACTTTGAGCCAGTATTTGGTGGCCCAGGCAAATGCCAAACAAAGGCACATCGGCATCTACAGCCTTTTTAACCTCGGCAACAACACCGGTAAGGGTTGCAGGATCGCCGGGGCCGTTAGATATAAGGTAGCCGCTGGGGTTCCAGGCGGCCATTTCTTCAAACGTAGCATTCCATGGGAACACGCGCACGTAGCAACCGCGGTTGGTTAGTGAGCGAACAATATTGCGCTTAACACCAAGGTCAAGCAACGCAACTTTATATTTTGAATTTGGATCGCCCTCATAGTACCCATCTTGGGTAGATACGGTAGACGATAACTCCAGGCCCTCCATAGAAGGTACGGCTGCCAGTTGCTTTTTAAGCAGTTCAATATCATCAGTTTCTGACGATATGATAGCATTCATAGCGCCTTTATCGCGAATGTGGGCAACAATGGCGCGGGTGTCAACATCGCTTATACCAACAACACTTTCGTTTTCAAAATAGTTGCCAACGCTGCTGTCGCCTTTTTTGCGCGAATAGTCTACCGAGAATTTTTTGCATACCAGGCCGGCAATTTTCATGTGGCCGCTTTCTACCTCTTCGCTGCTAACGCCATAGTTACCAATATGCACAGTAGCGGTAACCATTATTTGGCCTGAGTACGATGGGTCGGTAAAAATTTCCTGATAGCCGGTCATGCCGGTGTTAAAACAAATCTCGCCGGTAGTAGTACCGATTTTGCCAGCGGCTTTGCCGCGAAAAATAGTGCCGTCGTCGAGTAATAATACGGCATCTTTAAGGGGTGTATTTTGATTCATACTCGAAGTGCAAAATTACACAATTTTCTGCCACACACTCAAAATAAAATCAACCTGAGTTATTAAGAATCTTAAAATGTTATCAGCATAACAAAAAATCCCGGTTAGAAAGTGAAACAGATCGAGTTGTGTCGGGTGTTGTTAACTTTTACTATTTCACTTTTCGTTTTTAGTTATTTTCGCTCTTCTTAAGAAATACGACAATGACCCCCACCCACGATAAGAAACTGTTTTTGCTTGATGCCTTTGCGCTGATATACCGCAGCTACTTTGCATTTGCCAATAACCACCGCTATAATTCTAAAGGCCTTAATACATCGGCTATGTTTGGTTTTACCAATACGCTGCTGGAGGTATTGAACAAAGAAAAACCTACCCATATAGCTGTAGTATTTGATACACCTGCACAAACTGCGCGCCACGAGGAATATGTTGAGTACAAGGCGCACCGCGAGGAAATGCCCGAAGACCTTGCTCTTTCTATCCCTTACATCATAAAAATTATTGAGGCGTTTGATATCCCGGTAATCATGTCGGACGGTTACGAGGCTGATGATGTGATTGGCACCCTGGCTAAAAAAGCCGAGAAGCAAGGTTTTGTTACCTACATGATGACTCCTGACAAGGATTTTGGGCAGTTGGTTGATGAGAATATTTTGATATACAAACCGGCCCGTTTGGGTAATGGTGCGGAGATATTGGGCGTGAAAGAGGTATGCGCCAAATTTGAAGTTCAAACTCCTGACCAGGTGCGTGATATACTAGGCCTTTGGGGCGATAGTGCCGACAACATTCCGGGTATACCCGGCGTTGGCGAAAAGACTGCCAAAGAACTGATTAAGCAATTTGGCTCTATTGAGAATTTATTAGAGAATACCGACAAGCTTAAAGGCAAGTTGCAAGAGCGTGTAAAGGAGCATGGCGATAAAGCTATCCTGTCTAAACGTCTGGCTACCATTTGGCTTGATGCCCCTGTTGAGTTGGAAGAGGACAAACTAATCTGTACCGAACCTAACAAGGACCTGATACGTGAGGTGTTTACCGAGTTGGAATTCCGCACCCTGATGCAGCGCTTGTTGGGCGAGACTATAACCGTAACACCTAAAGCACCTAAGCCCCCTAAAGACGAGAACCAAATGAACTTGTTCGGCGGCGATGCTGAACCTACAAAAGAGGCTGAAGCAGTTAGCAACTTTAAAACGATTAATGATGTTGAGCATAACTACATACTTGCTGATACGCCTGAAAAACGTGCCGCTTTAATAGCTGAGCTTAGTGCTGCAAAATCGTTTTGCTTTGATAGTGAAACCACCAGCCTTGACGAATTAAGCGCTGAAATTGTAGGCTTATCATTCAGCTTAAAAGAGCACGAGGGATATTACGTTCCGGTACCTGCTGACCAAAATGAAGCCCTTGCTATAGTAAGCGAATTTAAAGGCGTTCTGGAGAATGAGAACATTGAAAAAACAGGGAAGAATATTAAGTATGATTTGTCGGTACTGGCTAATTACGGGGTGAATGTAAAAGGCCCGTTGTTCGATACAATGATTGCCCATTATCTGATACAACCCGATAACCGCCAGCGCAGTATGGATGCATTGGCCCAAACATTTTTGGGCTATACACCTGTTAAAATTGAAGAGCTGATTGGCAAAAAAGGCAAGAACCAAGGCAGCATGCGCGATGTGGAAGTGGAGAAAATTAAGGAATATGCCGCAGAAGATGCTGATATAACATTACAACTGCGTAACAAGCTGGAACCGCAACTGGAAACCACCGGAACACGTAAGCTGTTTGACGAAGTTGAGATGCCTTTGGTGCCTGTTTTAGCCTATATGGAGCGCGAAGGTATAAACCTGGATAAGGAAGCAATTACTGAGTTTTCTGCACAGCTACAAACCGATATAACCACACTGGAGAATGACATATATGAGCTGGCCGGTGAACGTTTCAACCTAAACTCGCCGAAGCAACTGGGTGATATTTTATTTGTAAAACTGGCAATTGACGATAAGGCTAAAAAGACTGCCACCAAACAGTTTGCCACGGGTGAGGAGATATTATCCAAGCTGGTAAATAAGCACGAGATAGTGCAAAAAATACTGGATTACCGCACGGTACAAAAACTAAAATCTACGTATGCAGACACCCTGCCACTGCTTATTAACCCGAAAACAGGTCGCATACATACATCGTTTAACCAAACGGTAGCAGCCACAGGGCGTTTAAGCAGTAACAACCCTAACCTGCAAAACATACCCATTAAAACAGAGAAGGGCCGTGAGTTACGCAAGGCGTTTGTTCCGCGTGGCGAAGGTTACACCATTGTATCTGCCGACTACTCGCAGGTAGAGCTACGCATTATAGCCCACCTTAGCGGCGATGTTGGTATGATAGATGCCTTTAAAAACGGGGTTGACATCCACGCTGCTACTGCTGCCAAAATAAACGGCGTTGAACTGGCCGATGTAACAAGCGAAATGCGCCGCAATGCAAAGGCGGTAAACTTTGGTATAATCTACGGTATATCGGCCTTTGGCTTATCAGAGCAACTGCAGATTTCGCGTAGCGAAGCGGGGGAAATTATTAAGCAATACTTTATCTCTTACCCTATGCTAAAGGAGTATATGGATAACAGCATTGAAAAGGCACGCGAAACAGGCTATACAGAAACGATACTTGGCCGTAAGCGTGTACTGCCTGATATTAACTCTACCAACGCAACCGTACGTGGTTATGCCGAGCGAAATGCCATTAACGCACCTATACAGGGCACTGCTGCTGATATTATTAAAGTAGCGATGATTAACATACATGCTGAAATGCAGAAGCTAAATACCAAATCGAGGATGGTGCTGCAGGTGCATGACGAATTGGTATTTGATGTGCACGAAGACGAACTTGCAATGCTAAAGCCGTTGATACACGACAAGATGATGAATGCAGTAAGCTTAACCGTTCCGCTGGAAGTAGAAGTAGGTGTTGGCAAAAACTGGCTGGAAGCGCATTGATATCTGAAAGGTGAAAATTGAAAGATGAAAAACAAACAAAGAAAACTTTCAGATTTCAGTTTTCAATTTTCAACTATTTACGCCCCACTAGAATAACCCTATCCGATTGGCTTTCCATGAACTTGTTCAGGTAATAATCGCCAAACTGATGGGTAACGGTAAAGCCCGCTTTTTGCAGCATATCAACCAATTGATCGTGTTTAATAGCACGGACTTTTTCGTGGAAAACATAGTCCTGCCCTTTATCGCTAAAATTGATTTGCTTAGTGATAAACCCATTAGTAAGCGCACGGCGGATGTCAAACGTAATGCCATCTATAACCTTGGTTTCGCGGCGCAGCATATGGTCTATTACCTTTTTGCTGTTCATATAATCAATAATGAACAAACCGCCCGGCTTTAAGCCTGTATAAGCGGCCTTAAGCACATCGTTGTTTTCGCTTTCTTTATCAAAATAACCAAAGCTGGTAAACAGGTTGAAGATATAATCGAAATAGTTGATGTATAGCTCCTGGCGCATGTCGTGCACAAAAAAGCTCAGGGTATCATTCTCAAACTGGCGGGCGTGTTCTATACTGGCTTCAGAAAGGTCAACCCCGGTAACTTCAAACCCAAGTTTATTAAGATAAATAGAGTGACGGCCACGGCCACAGGCAAGGTCTAACGCTTTACCTCCCTTGGCAAGCTTAAGCCTGTTAATAAGGTGGTCTATAAAATAGCAAGCCTCTTTCTCATCCCTGTTTTTGTACAGTATGTGGTAGTAAGGCGAATCAAACCATTCTTCGAACCAAGTCATATGCAAATATGGGCAAAAAAAATCTCCCAGCCTATTGCTAAGCCGGGAGATT
>JBIPNX010000509.1:0-2789 GCA_044378145.1 Flavobacteriales bacterium
ACGACTCTAATTTTTTTGGCAACACTCACTCTGCCAAATGATACAACTATGCCAAGCATAGCGTGGCAATTATCAAACACAAAAAATTAGCAAGAGGGCGGCCCGCGCGAAGGAATATGGATGGCTATACCCTGCGACTGTGAGGGTTTTATAGCTGTGCTGTAAGCAGTTTCAAACTGAAGAAGCAATTGGATATCGGCAGAAAATTCAGCCGTGTTGTACAATACTGATTTAGAATCAAACAACGAACAATGGTCATGGCCTGCCTCTATATGCGATGCCATGTTTTTATGGTGGGTAGCACAATAGGTATGCTCATCGGCACTATGGCCGGCAATGCTGTCGTGCAGCACCGGCCAGGGTGTCAATACCACTGCAAAAGCCAGCAATAAGAAATACGCTATGGTTTTACGCACCAAATTCATTAGTACAAATATACAAATTTGCAACAATGTTGCAAGTGATAATTATTAATTAATAATTATGAATTATTAGTAGGAGAGATTGTTTTAGCTTTGGCAAATGCTACAATGGCTTATTGATATTGATAAAGGATTATTTTTTGCCATAAACAGCAACCATACCGGCTGGCTGGACTGGCTTATGTGGGAACTGAGCGGTGGCTTTTTCTGGCTGGTTGCTTTATTCAGCATTGGCTTTTTACTGGTAAAGCAATACGGCAAAAAGAGTTGGATACTGGTATTAATAGCCGGTGCATTGTTTGCCGTTAGCGACCAAACCAGCAACTATTTTAAGCATACCTTAAAACGCGAACGCCCCACCCATAATCCCGAAATGATAAAAGGCACGCACATAGTATCGGACTATAAAGGCGGTAAATACGGCTTCTACTCGGGCCATGCCTCTAATAGTTTTGCCCTGTGCACGTTTGCTTTTTTCCTGCTACGGAGAAGGTTAAAAGGAGCATACTTATTATTCGCATTTGCATTCCTTACTTCGTATAGCCGAATATATTTAGGTGTGCATTACCCCTTTGATATTTTGATGGGTGCAGGAATGGGCATGATGTTCGGGCTCTTGTTTTATGTTATAGTTACAAAGACTAAACTGGTTAAAGAGTCGTAACCACCCCGTCCGCCTAAAGCGGACACCCCTCCTTAAAATGTAGGGGAGTTAAAAAGGTTTGCCAGATAAGGCCCGGAGTGGATAAGGCGTGAGCCGTACCACGAAAACATCTCCCCATCAACCAACATTATTTTAGCGTTAGGTACAATTTCCTGCAACTCCTTAATGTGTTTATCTTTAAACGGATAAGGTTCTGAAGAAAGAAAAATATATTCCGGGTTCAGGTGGAATAACTGGTCTTCGTCTAACTCCGGGTAACGTATATCATTCTCACTTAAAATACCGGGAATGTAAAATCCGCACAGTTCCAGTATATGGTTGATGAATGTATCGGCACCCGCTGCCATATAAGGTCCTCGCCAAATAAGGTAAATAGACGATTTAGTAGGTTTTAACGGTTGTACTTGTGCAAAGCCATTGTCAATGTTAGTAATAATCTCCGCTGCTTTAGCATCTGTTTGGGTAATGCTACCTATGGCTGCAATCATCACTTTAGCATCGGCCAGGGTTTTAATATCACTTATCCACACTGGGTACTGCTGCATTAGTTGCTCTATGCTATCGCGGTCGTTTTCTTCTTTATTACCTATGATTAAGTCGGGCTGCAGTTTTTCAATTACATCAAAGTGTACATTTTTAGTCCCACCAACGCGAGTCTTTGTTTTATACCATTCTGTAGGGTGTATGCAGAATTTTGTAATGCCTACTACCCTATCATCAAGCCCGAAATCGTACAATAGTTCTGTTTGCGATGGAACCAGCGATACAATACGCAAAGGCCTTACAGGTATAGAAACCTGCCTGCCCATTTGGTCTGTAACTGTATGCATTGAAACCATGTTGTAAATAACAAAATTTATGGGAGCCGTTGGCTGCAATTTCCGGTTTTAATTGTTTTATAGAGCGAGGCAGAAAACCTATGTATCAACACCAATTTTACAACAAGCTAATTGTCAGTAGACATAAGCAGCGAATTCCAGAATTAAATAGAGTTATAATAATTCCAAAAGAATTGAATGAACTTCAATTGTAGAAATAATACTTACACCGAAAATAACGAATCCAATAGCATTGCAAAAACACAAAAAACTAATAATGAATAACTTAAGCTTAAAAATTATACAATAAGTGCAAATTTCTTGCATATGATATTTTAACCCAATAAAGGTAAATACATGCTAATGAATGTTTTGAAATTGCAAATATGTAAGTATTAAACTGATAACCAACAACATTAAGTTATGAAGATAGGACAACTACAATGGAGCAAACAAGGCGGTTGGAAAACTATAGCTGGTAACGTTGATGCAGAAGCTGTGCAATTGGTAATGGTATTTGGCAGCACGGGCCTGCTTAAAGATAATACCCTGGTTAATGAGGCGAAAAACAGATACCCTAACGCCCGGTTTATAGGTTGTTCAACATCGGGAGAAATAATTGGCACCAGTGTGGTAGACGAAACTATATCATTATCGGCATTGCAATTTGATAGTACTACAATTGTATTGCATACTATAACAATAGAAAATCCTGAAAATAGCTATGAAGCCGGCAAAGAACTGGTGAATAAGTTTGATAAAGAGGGGCTAAAACACATATTTGTATTATCAGACGGGTTGAATGTTAATGGGTCAAAACTGGTGACGGGTTTAAGGGAATCGTTACCCGATGGGGTAAGTGTAACCGGCGGCCTAGCCGGCGAT
>JBIPNX010000405.1:0-2787 GCA_044378145.1 Flavobacteriales bacterium
AATAGCATCAGAAGCGGCTTTGGTGCGCAGGTAGTACATACCTGTTTTAAGGCCTTTTTTCCATGCGTAGAAGTGCATTGAGGTAAGCTTGGCAAAGTTGGGGCTTTGTATAAATAAATTAAGCGACTGGCTTTGGCAGATGTAGGCGCCACGGTCGGCAGCCATATCAATAACAGCACGTTGCTTAATTTCCCAAACGGTTTTGTAAATGTCTTTAATCTCTTGTGGTATCTCGGCAATTTCTTGTACCGAACCGTTAGCCTGAATAATTTTAGTTTTCAGGGTCTCGTTCCACAAGCCAAGGTCTACAAGGTCTTTCAATAGGTGTTTGTTCACCACAATAAACTCACCGCTAAGTACACGGCGGGTGTATATGTTAGATGTGTATGGCTCAAAGCACTCGTTATTACCTAGTATTTGCGATGTAGAAGCCGTAGGCATAGGAGCAACTAATAATGAGTTGCGTACACCAAACTTGGCTACTTTTTCTTTAAGGGCAGTCCAGTTCCAGCGGGTGCTTGGGGTAACATTCCACATATCGTATTGGAATATACCTTTAGATACCGGAGAGCCTGGGTATGTTTGGTAGTGGCCATCAACTTCAGCCTCTTCGCACGATGCGGTCATGGCTGCAAAGTAAATAGTCTCAAAAATTTCGCTGTTCAACTGGCGTGCCTCGTCAGAATCAAAAGGCATGCGCAGCATAATAAAGGCATCGGCTAAACCTTGTACACCAAGGCCAATAGGGCGGTGGCGCATGTTAGAGTTGCGTGCCTCTTCTACAGGGTAGTAGTTGTTATCAATAATCCTGTTAAGGTTTTTGGTAGCTACTACGGTTACATCAAATAAACGTTGGTGGTCAAACACACCATCAATAACAAAGCGTGGCAATGCTAACGATGCAAGGTTACAAACAGCAACTTCATCAGGCGCGGTGTACTCAATAATCTCGGTACACAGGTTGCTCGATTTGATGGTACCTAAGTTTTGTTGGTTAGATTTAGCGTTAGCTGCATCTTTATACAACATATAAGGAGTACCTGTTTCTATTTGCGATTCTAATATAGCTGTCCAAAGGTCGCGGGCTTTAATTGTTTTGCGGCCACGGCCTTCGTTCTCGTACTTAGTGTATAAGGCACAGAACTCATCGCCCCAGCAATCGCCAAGGCCCGGAGCCTCGTTAGGGCAGAACAATGTCCAGTCGCCTTCAGCCTCTACACGCTCCATAAACAAGTCCGATGTCCAAAGGGCAAAGAACAAATCGCGGGCACGTACTTCTTCCTTACCGTGGTTTTTCTTCAGGTCAAGGAATTCAAAAATATCGGCATGCCATGGCTCTATGTAAATAGCAAAAGAGCCTTTACGTTTGCCACCGCCCTGGTCTACATAACGGGCAGTATCGTTAAACACGCGTAGCATTGGCACAATACCGTTAGAGGTACCGTTGGTGCCACGGATGTACGAACCGGTAGCGCGTACGTTGTGTATGCTTAAGCCAATACCACCGGCAGACTGTGATATTTTAGCACACATTTTTAATGTATCATATATACCGTCAATGCTATCATCCTTCATGGTTAACAGGAAGCACGATGACATTTGTGGCTTAGGAGTACTGGCGTTGAATAGGGTAGGCGTAGCGTGGGTAAACCAACGCTCGCTCATAAGGTCATACGTTTCTATGGCCTTGGTAATATTGTCTTTGTGTATGCCAACTGCAACACGCATCAACATGTGTTGAGGGCGCTCGGCTACTTTACCGTTTAGCTTTAGCAGGTACGAACGCTCCAGGGTTTTAAAGCCGAAGTAATCGTAACCAAAGTCGCGGTCGTATATAATAGCAGAGTCTAACTGCTCGGCGTTAGCCAAAATAATTTCGTAAACATCATCAGCTATAAGCGGAGCCTGCTTACCTGTTTTAGGGTCAATATAGTCGTACAAGTCTTTCATTGTACTTGCAAACGACTTCTTGGTAATCTTATGCAGGTTAGATATGGCTATGCGCGAAGCAAGCAAAGCATAATCGGGGTGCTTGGTGGTTAACGATGCGGCAGTTTCTGCGGCAAGGTTATCCAACTCGGTGGTGCTAACACCATCGTAAAGCCCCTCAATAACACGCATGGCTACGTTTACTGCGCTAACGTGCTTAGGGTCTAAGCCATAGCAAAGCTTTTGTATACGTGCGGTTATCTTGTCAAACTTTACCGCCTCTTTGCGGCCATCTCTTTTATAAACAAACATACGGTGGTTCTTTTAGGTTGGTTAATTTACTCGGGTTAACTAGGTAGGTAGAACGCGTATTAAAAATCTTCGTCAAGTTTAA
This sequence comes from Flavobacteriales bacterium, assembly GCA_044378145.1. Taxonomy (GTDB): domain Bacteria; phylum Bacteroidota; class Bacteroidia; order CAMBQF01; family CAMBQF01; genus CAMBQF01. The sequence goes on from JBIPNX010000405.1 coordinate 2,324, forward strand.
AAACGTTGTCTTCTTTCTTAGACATAACGCCCGACTTTTGGTACTCAGCCACTCGTTTTTCAAAGAAGTTGGTTTTGCCTTGCAGCGAAATCATCTCCATAAAATCAAACGGGTTAGTAGCGTTGTAAAGTTTGGCGTAGCCTAACGACATTAACAAACGGTCGGCAACAAACTCTATGTACTGGCACATCAGGTCGGCATTCATACCGATAAGTTTAACAGGCAGGGCGTCGCTTACAAATTCTTTTTCAATTTCTACGGCGTTGCCAATAATTGCATGTACCTGCTCCTGGCTAAGTTTGTTCTGCAGTTGTTTGTATAACAAGCATGCAAAGTCGCAATGCAAACCTTCGTCGCGAGATATAAGCTCGTTAGAGAAAGTTAAGCCCGGCATCAGGCCGCGTTTCTTTAACCAGAATATAGAACAGAAAGAGCCTGAGAAGAAAATTCCTTCCACTGCTGCA
>JBIPNX010000406.1:0-2784 GCA_044378145.1 Flavobacteriales bacterium
CTGCAGAGTGTTGGCGTAGTTCATACAATATCTCATCCATTTCAAACGCTGCCAAAATGGTTTCAATAAGTACGGTAGCTTTAATAGTACCCTGGGGTATGCCTAATTCGTTTTGGGCAAATACAAAAACATCGTTCCAAAGACGGGCTTCTAAATGGCTTTCCAATTTAGGAAGGTAAAAATATGGGCCGCTGCCTTTTGCAATAAGCGCCTTGGCATTGTGGTAAAAGAACAAACCAAAATCGGTTAGCGAGCCCGAAGCTATTTCGCCATCTATATAAAGGTGCTTCTCGTTAAGGTGCCAGCCGCGTGGACGAACCTTTAAAACAGCTGTTTTCTCGTTAAGTTTATATTCTTTGCCGTTGTTAGTATAAGTAATGGTGCCTGCAATAGCATCGCGCAGGTTAATCTGACCATCAAGGCAATTGGTAAATGTTGGCGAGTTTGAGTCTTCAAAGTCGGCCATATATACATTTGTCCCTGCATTTAATCCGTTTATTACCATTTTACGGTCAACAGGGCCTGTAATTTCTACGCGGCGGTCTAAAAGGTCGGCAGGCAAAGGTGCTACTACCCAATCAGTTGCTCTTATTTGCGTGGTCTCAGGCAAAAAATCAGGTAAAATGCCATTATCTATATCGTTCTGGCGTTCAACCCTTTTAGCTAATAATTGAAGGCGACGTGCATTAAAATTGCGGTGAAGTTTCACCAAAAACGCTAAAGCATCGGGCGACACAACCTCTGCGTAAGCTTCCGTTAATGTTGCCTTAATTTCTATGCCATTTGTTACTTCCGTTTCCATTAATCCAATTTTATATGGCAAACATAAATACTTTTTTTGAATTAGCGAAATTTCGCTGAAAAAAAATATTCGCTAAATAGAAAAATTCGCTATCAAGGGCATAGGTCATTAAAAATTGCTACCTTTGGCAGGTTTAAACCCAAATGAATTTCACAGAAGAGGATAGTATAAAGTTGATTTTCGGTCTGAAAATCAAACAATTGCGACAAGCAAAGGAACTCTCTCAACAAGAGTTGGCCGACGCCGTAGGCATGGCTGTATCCTATATTAACGAGATTGAGAAAGGCAAAAAATACCCCAAACCCGATAAAATTAATGGTTTAGCCAAAGAACTAGGCACAACTTATGAGAACCTGGTATCGCTTAAAGTAAATAAAGCGCTAGCACCGGCTATTGAAATTATCAACTCTCCCATATTTAAAGAATTCCCTTTAGATATGTTTGGCATTGACTCGAGCAAATTGCTGAGTATGATTGCCGAAGCCCCAATTAAGGTTAACGCCTTTATTAATACCCTGGCCGAAATTGCCCGTAACTATAACCTTAAACAGGAAAACTTCTACTTTGCCGCCCTGCGATCTTACCAGGAAATGCAAAACAACTACTTTGAGGATATAGAAAAGAAAGTAGAGGAGTTTATTAAAGAGTTTGATTTTGACCCAACCCCACCTATAAATGCCGACCAGCTTATTTCGATACTGGAAGACAAGTACAAGTATATTATTGACCGAGAAGAGATTACCAATAACCCTAAGCTTAACGGCTTCCGCAGCATATTAGTGCCCGGCGAAGAAAACCGGTTTTATATGAATGGAAACCTGAACCGTACCCAGCGCAGGTTTTTATTAGCTAAAGAAATTGGCTTTAATTATATGAAGATTAAGGAACGCTCTTATACTTCATCGTGGGTTAAGGTTACAACATTTGAGCAGGTACTAAATAATTTCAAGGCCTCTTATTTTGCCAATGCACTGCTGATAAACAAAGGGTTATTCTTAACCGATTTGGAGGCTTATTTTAGCAAAGAAAAATGGAATGGCGAGGCATTGGTTGACCTAATGCTTAAATATTATGTATCGCCCGAAACATTTTTGCACCGCTTAACAAATTTATTGCCGGAATATTTTGGGTTAAACAGTATGTTTTTCCTTCGTTTTAACGACAGCGAAACCCCTAATAAATACTATCTGACTAAAGAGTTGCACCTTTCGGGCAAACACAACCCTCATGCCAACCAGGTTAATGAGCATTACTGCCGTAGGTGGATTTCTATCACAATGCTGCAGCAAACCAAGCAGTTAAGCCAAAGTGGCAACTATATACGCCCGCTTGCAGGCATACAGCGCTCACAGTATGTAGACAGTAAAAACGAATACTTGTGTATAACACTGGCTAGGCCACTTAACCGTAAGCCTCATTTAAGCTCCAGTGTTACTATTGGTTTCTTGGTAAACAATGACTTAAAAAAGCGGATTAAGTTCTGGAATGACGAAAATATTCCCTTGAAACAGGTGAACGAGTCGTGCGAGAGGTGTTCATTAACTGATTGCGAAGTACGTGCAGCACAGCCTGTTATCTACAAGAAAAGAATGGAGACCGATACGCTGGAAGCTGAGCTAAACGCGTTTATCAGCAAGATGAAAGAGCTCCAGGAGAGCTAAAAAACTATCTGATAACTGTATTTTTTTTATTAGTTATAAGTTGTTTGTAAAACTATGCGCTACCATTAGGAAATGTTGTTGAAATTTCGTAAATTGCATTCATCAAATCATATCATGGGAGAGAAAACTATTACTACTGAAAACCAACCAGCATTAGTAACCAAGCATGAACAAATTCTTGACATTATTGATGGGGTACTGACCAACTCCTCAGCTTTAGGCATTACCAAACAGTACACTGAAGACGAGTCGTACGATGGAAGGATAATCACGCTTAAAGGAAAACAACTAATCAATTTTGGCTCTTGCAGCTACCTTGGC
>JBIPNX010000407.1:0-2775 GCA_044378145.1 Flavobacteriales bacterium
ACATAGTTAGTGCCGAGGGTGAAAAGCCTTTCTCCCCCTGCCCTATCCGGGTTAGTTTTTCTATTACCGCAGGGGTTTTCTTAAAGCTGATAACATTATCGTGCGCGGTACCCAACGGTATCTCCAGCAGTTTTTGTTCAATCTTTGGGCCTTTCAACTCGTTTACCAACTGGGTAATAAAACGGCTTTTTTCTTTGCCGCCAATGCCTCCATCGGTTTGGGTGCTGTAAAGTAGCCACACTTTTTTAGCACGCTGCAACAGCCTGTAAAAATGGTACCCGAAGATGGAATCTTTATCAGAATACGTGGGCAATTCATACTCACGTTTTATATCAAACGGAATAAAAGAATGGCCGCCCTTGCCTTGTGGCAGCACACCTTCGTTAGCCGACAGTAGCACGATGTTTTCAAAATCCAACGTACGTGTTTCTAACATCCCCATTACCTGCAAACCTTTTAAAGGTTCGCCATAAAACGGAATGGCTGTTGTACTAATAAGCTGGTTAAATAGCGAACGCAACGTTTGCAAATCAGTCACCAGCGGGTTATCGCCCAACAGTGTTTTTAATTTCTTTAAGTAGCGGTGGTAGGTATACAAATACTCCAGCGTAAGCTCCGAGCCTGTTTCGCTTTCCATTGCCACCAGCAGCTTATCTTTTAGGGTGATAACAATGTTCAACAAATGCTCTACAAACGGAATGATATAGCTCTCATCTTTCCGTGTGTTAAAGATGATGGTGTTACCAATATCACCGCTAAATAAATCGTCTATCAGGTCTTTGGACAGGAAAACATAGTTGCGTTTAGAAATGGTATTGAGCGGACTGGTAGCACTAAGCTCTTTGCCTGTAAGCAAACTAAACAGCGGGTGCGATGCCAGGGTGATAATATCTTTATGGTAGTAGCGCGATTCTTTTCGCCCTTCAGAAAATTTCAATCCGCTAATGTGCAGGCTGAAAATGGCATCAATAAACGAGGCAACCGGCGTGTACTTTAGCGGGTAACCCATGGTTACGTTTATCGCATCAATATTCTGCGGCAACGAGTTTAATACAGGAAGAAGTAGTCCTTCATCGGCTAAAACCAATGCGGTGCCCGCCATTTTACCGCCACGCTCTGCCGAAAGGTCTTCCAGTATTTGCCCGGCCAGCTTGGCTTGCGCTGCATTGCCCGATACACCTATTATCTCAATTTCCTTTTCGGGATTGCTTAAATGGTTTTCAACCCAATTAAAATTCTCCTCGCCAAAATACTCACGGTACTTGCGTAGGAACTTGCCTGCCTCGTGATTGGGGTTATCAATGTAAAAGGTATCGGCATCCCAAAATATCTCGGCCTTTTTAATTTTGGCCAGGTATTTCATCACCTTTTCCTCGGCGGTAGTCAACGCATTGAAGCCTAAGAAGTACACCTTTTGCCAACCGATATTTCCTTCCGCTTCTTCTAAATTCTCCGCAGCCTTTCGGTAGGCCATGCCTTGGTATGCTAGCCCCTTGGCGCTTAATGTCGAAGTAAGCGCGGCATAAAACTGTTTCATTTGTCCCCAAAAATGCAGGTACTTTTTCTGGAAATCTGTCAGCTCGTGGCCCATGTTCCACAGGTCGATGGCTTTGGCTTCATTCAAATAGGCAAACAGTTGGCGGGTATCGGCAAGGTATTGGTCAATCTCGTTAAAGTCGGCCAACAATGTAGGTGCCCAATGGATAAAATCGGCAAAGGCTTTGGCTTCTTCGCCCTCTATCTCTTTGTAAATTTCGTAGAAATAAAACAGCTGGGTAAGCCTGTCGGCAACGGTATAGTTAGACAGGTGGGCCATAAAATCGTCCTGTGCATAAATGCTTGGCGACCATACGGGGCCTGTGGCGTTGTCGGCAATAATATTTCGGATAAACAAACCTGCCCTGCGGTTGGGCACTACAATGCACACCTCGCTAAGTGCAGCACCGTGGCGCTCCATCAGTAGTTTTATACAGGTATGTAAAAAGGTTTCGTGCACAGGGTGCCGAAGATAGTATTTTTCCCTGTGCGGGTGGCACTCTTATGCGTAAGGCACTTATATACTCAACGATAAATAATTTTCAGATTTCAACTTTCAGTTTTCAGATAGCCTACCTCTCCAAATACCCAACCAGCTTCCTGTACTCAATAGAGTTTAAGCCAAAGGAACAAGCAAATTTTTTCAGCTCATCGGCGCAGGATTGGAAAAACTCGCGGATGTTATCAATGGTTTCATTTTCCAGCCTTTCAGAGAAAGTAATATGGGGCATATTCTCAATAGCTGACAGCATAGCATTTCGGGCATAACGGTACTTCCTGAAGAGCTCTTTACCCCTTAAGTTGTTTTCCATCAGCCCTATAAAATCTATGTACGTCACTTTCCAGGGGAATTAGTCTATGGGTAACCTATGGAACAAAGAGAATGTTTGGAAAAGAATTGAACATTAACGCAAATTTATTTTTGTGTGATTTTCCCTCACCCCCTAAATCCCCCTCTCCTAAAGGAGTGAGGGGGACTTAATTTTAAAGGAGAATTAATTCAACATCCGCTTATACTTTTCAACACTTCTTTGTGGTGGCACAAACTCAAACTACTTTTGCACACATGGCAAACATTGACGAGTTAAAGGACATTTGCACGCAGGTGCGACGCGATATTGTACGTATGGTGCATGCACCGCAAAGCGGCCACCCCGGAGGATCTTTGGGCTGTACCGAGTTTTTTGTGGCGTTGTATTTCGACGTGATGAAACACAACCCGCAAAACTTTACCATGGA
>JBIPNX010000473.1:0-2771 GCA_044378145.1 Flavobacteriales bacterium
GACCGCATCGATCCCTGTGACAAGTTCGAGAGTTCATGGGGTGTGGATCACGACACGGCCGAACGGATAGCCAATCACAGCGCACAGCTTGAGAGCGATCGCAGGTGGTGCGGGGCCGGGTCGGTGTGCATCCCTCTGCTGTTGCTCGTGGCGTCCGGTGCCGAGTGGGCATCGGGTTTCAAGAAGGGTTCCCCCGTCGCCCATCACTACCATCTCGCGTGCGCATCGGCGGCGGACAAGAAGAAGGCCAAGGAGCCCGCGGTGAGCAAGGACCAGCTGAAGCAGGTGAGCAAGGACCAGCTGAAGCAGGTCACGCACACCGACGCCGATTTTTACGATCCGAACTACGACCACCTCTACCCGCTTGGAGTTGGACTCGGAACGAAGCGGATCGCCGACCCGGGTACGTTCAGGCCAGGCGAGGATCGGGGATCGCAGTTCGGGGGCGCGCAGAGTCGCGGTGCAGACGGGACGCAGGTGTTCACGGTCGGAGGGGTGGGGCTGCCCTCCGTGGGGTACACCGCGAACGGGTCTGTGGTGCTTTCCAACCCCAAGGATCGCAACCTTGTCGTCGCCGTTCCTCAGGAGCTGCACAACAGCGCCGTCAGTCGGCCCAAGGGCATGGTCACCGACATTGGCTTTTTTCCCAGCTTCGCGTACTTCGACCAGATTCGAAATGAGCCCGGCAATCCGTATCCGGCGGTAAACCAGCTTCCGCTCTTAACATCGTGGGAGCTGCTGCCCTCCGCGGACCCCGCCCCAGTCCCCCTGCCGGAGATGGGCTTGGACGGCAAGCTCCGCGTAGCAAACGCTGGCTCTTGCAGCTTCACCCTCGCGGAGGCTCTGGTGTCCATCCCGCAGAGTCAGACCACTCCTGAGGGCCCGCTGGAGGCGCTCCTTCACGTCCACTTCATGGCTACCAGCAAGCTTGCCGCTCCGTACCCTGAGCCGGTGTTCGTCTTTCCTTACAGCCTCGAGGCGCGTCCGCCTCTGGATCTCAAAGACCCCGCGGTGAGGAGAGCCGCACAGCACAGGTACTGCGCCGCTGTCGTGGAGATGCTCGTCGCCTCCGAGAGGGAGAAGGTGCGCGGGTGGTGGGACCGCGCGCGGGTTAAGAATTTGGAGGCATACACCTTTGCCGATGTCATTCGGCTCGGCGAGGACCCGCCCAGCTCTGTCTACGGGGGGGTTGCGCCGATGGAAAACACCTTCCAACACGAGCCTCTCTTCAGGGAACACGTGGCTGGCATGGTCGGGGCGTGGTCTGACGCTGCCACAGAGGCTGATCGGGTCGCCTTCTCTGGAATCGAGTGGACCGATCAGACTAATGCTAGAAAACTCCTGTTGGCTGGTCGGCGGATGGGCCACTTCTACGACCGCTGTTACATGTCCTTCGTCAGGGCCTGCGTGGAGGCGCGGTGGGAGAGGACGCGGGTCAGTGCCCGCGTTGCAGCCCAACTCGGCGGTGTGCGGGCTGTGGGGCTCACGGTCGATCTGCGCCCTCTCCCGGACTTCTTCCACCGCCCCATCAGAGGGCCTCGAAACCTGGTCCTTGACCATTGGCTCGACGGGCTCGCGTTTGAGATCCGTGGCCCGGCCGTCAACGTCGTCGACCTGTTCGAATCCTCGTTCCCTGTGAAGACCATCGGGTCGGACCTGGATTGGAACAACGGCAAGACCAATCTCGGGCAGGACCGGCGTGAGCGCATGGGGCGCCTCGAGAGGGCCCATTACATCAAGGTGGTGGGACAAGAGGCCCTCACCATGGACGCCCTTGTGATCCTTGCTCAGACCTACAGCACCATGGGCTCGGAGGGGGTATTCCCTTCGGAAAACTTTCCTGCCATCAACTTCATCGTCGTCGAGCACTCCCAGTCGGCCTCTTTTCCGGGGCAGCTCAGCGTGGTCCTCCACAGCGATGCCCGCGCTCTCGCCCTCGCCCGCTCTTTGATCCGCCTCGGAGACAGGCTGCCCACCGCCCCAGAAAACGCGGACGAGTTGCCTCCAGAGCAGCTGCGCGAGGAGCTCAGGAGTTGCCGCGATGCCCATGGGGCCGCGCACGTCGCCGTCATCCTGCGGATCCCGGTTGGGCGCGGGGGCGGCTTTACTTTTCAGTTCCTCGTATCGGGCCCCACCGCGCCTCACTCCCTGGGCTACGAGCTCGAAGCTGGGCTGCGCGTCAGCCAGACGGGGTGCTTCGCCAGCGCCCGCCTGTTCCTGGCGGAGTTGGAGGATGCGGCGCTGGCCGCTCCACAGCAAGTGCCGGAGCGCCCTCGTGGGACGCCCCTGAAAACCAAGGCGGGGGACTATGCCCTGCCGGATTCCCTCCGCGATCGCTTCGCCTTCGCCGTCTTCGACTGCCCGAGCGACCCCCTGGCCGGCGGGCGTGTCTTCCCGGGATGGCTGACCCGTGCGGACCCGTCGACCCTCCGGCAGCTGGCGCGCGACAACCAGTGCAGGATCATCGTCTTTGCTTTGAAGGACGGTTCCCTCGACTTCCTGAAAGAGCACGACGGGCGGCGCGTGCTCCTCGGCGGCACCGCTGTGACGCACCATGTCCTCGTCCGGGCCGGGAAATTGCGGTACATGTTCCCTCGCGAGACGCGGACCGTGTTCGATCGGAGTGACGAGGCCCAGGCTTTCCAGCTGCGGCACATCCAATTCACCAAGGCCCTCCACGACAAGGCGCGCTGGCTCGTGAACAGGCTGCAAGCCCTGGCGGTGCTGGGACGGGCCCTGGGCATATTCCCCCCCGTTGTCCGCAAGGATCT
>JBIPNX010000408.1:0-2769 GCA_044378145.1 Flavobacteriales bacterium
GCTTATAAACGAGCCGAACGTAGGTGCAGGCAGCCGCCGTTTTGGCTACTCAAACGCACCATCTGCTCAAAACTATGGTATTGAGTTTGAAGTACGCAAAAACTTTGCTTTTATAGATAGCATGGCTAACACCTCTTTCTGGGGTAACCTGTTATTCTTTGGTAACTTCTCGTACATTGTATCGCAGGTAGATTTATCAAACTTTGGCGAAGCCGGTACAGGTACCCGTCCGCTGCAAGGCCAATCGCCTTACATTATAAACACAGGCTTGCAGTTTAACGAGCCTAAAACCAACATTGGCTTTAGCGTATTGTTTAACCGTGTAGGCCGCCGTATAGCTTATGTAGGCAACGTACAAATACCAAATATTTACGAGAACCCACGCACAATTATAGACTTCCAGATTAGCAAGAAGTTTTATAAAATGATGGATGTTAAGTTTACCCTGGGCGATGTGCTTGCACAAAACCTGATCTTTTTCCAGGACATGAACAACAACAAGAAGTTTGACAAAAAAGGTGGCGACAACATTATATTTGATTACTCATATGGCTTAAATGCATCGCTTGGAGTTAGCTTAAAATTCTAATAATCAAACCTAAAATATAAAGCCCTGTCCACTAATATGGATGGGGCTTTTTTGTTTCTGTTAACCATCTGTTAACCGTTACAAAACCTTCTTAACATTGAATACACACTCTTATGACTTTTTAGTAAAATTCGTTTAACCTGAACAACATACAGTAATTGGACTTTTGTTGAACAAAACATACAATAAAAACATGAAAAAACTTATTACACTAATTACGGCAATCATTACTGCTAATGTAGCTTTTGGTGGTGGTCAAATCCAAGTAATCCTAAGCGGTGACATTACCGCCAACCGCACCCTTAGCAACGACTCTATCTACTTAATTGATGGTTTTGTTTATGTTAAAAATAATGCTACTTTAACTATAGAAGCAGGTACTATTATAAGAGGTGTTTCGGGCAACCGCTCAACCCTGATTATTACCCGCGGTTCTAAAATTTATGCTAACGGTACTAAAAACCAACCTATAGTATTTACATCAGATCAAGCTGCCGGCAACCGTAACCCGGGTGATTGGGGTGGCATTGTAATTTTGGGCAAGGCTAAAATTAACCGTGCTGCCGACTGTACTACCTGCCCAGGTGCTGCTGTTGCAGCAGGCGAAGCCGGTGTACAAACCAACATTGAAGGTGACCTTGACAACGCCAGTGGCGATGGCCTTTACGGTGGTACTGATGATACAGACAACTCAGGTTCTTTAACCTACGTACGTATAGAATACGCAGGTGTTATTATCACATCGGGTAACGAGATTAACGGCTTTACTTTAGGTGCTGTTGGTAGTGGCACTACTATCAACCACATTCAGGTTAGCTACGCTAACGACGACTCTTACGAGTGGTTTGGTGGCACTGTAAGCGCTAAAAACCTTATATCATTAGGCGCTATTGATGATGACTTTGATACCGACTTTGGTTTTACAGGTAAAATTCAATTTGCTGTTGCACAGCGCGACTCTAACAACTACGATACAGGTTCGGGCCCAACAACCAATAGCTTTGAAAGCGATAACGATGGTGGCCCAACATATAACAACCCACGTACTGCCCCGGTATTTTCTAACGTAACAGTAGTTGGTCCATTGGCTAACGGTGTTGCTTTAGCACAATCAAACTCTTTTCAAAATGCAGCACGTCTTCGCCGTAACACATTAACCTCTGTATTCAACTCAGTATTTATGGGTTTCCCAACGGGTATACTAGTTGATGGTGCAGGTTCAACTGCAGCTTATTTAGGTGATACCTTGAGGTTGAAAAACAACATATCTGCAGGTGCTACAGTTTCTGATATACGTTCTACTGTTGGTGCCAGCGATGTGTTAGTTAAAACTAAGTTTGAAGGCCCTGATGCTTGCGATACATTAGATGCAACTGCCGGTATTTTAACCGCTCCATTTAACTATGGCAACCCTAATTTTTTACCTGCTGCTAACAGCCCTGCTTTAACAGGTGGTTCTTTTACTGATAGCTATGTAAGCGGTAACTTCTTTACCCCAACTACTTTCCGCGGTGCTTTTGGTGCTATAAACGGTGTTGTTTACCAGTGGGATGAATGCTGGGCTAAATACGATCCTCAATCTCAAAACTACACAACACCAGGTATTGATTACCTTGACGTTGTTGCAGGCTTTACTTCAGGCTCAACTCAAAATGTAGCTAACTTTACCAATACTTCATTAAACGCCACTTCTTATGTATGGGATTTTGGTGATGGCAGCGCAACTGAAACAGGTGCAAGCCCAAGCCACACTTACCCTAACCAAACTGCTAACTACGATGTGACCCTTGTAGCTATTCAGCCTTGCGGTAATGATACTATTACTCAGCAAGTTCAAATTATAATACAAGGTGTTAGTGAGTATGCTAATGTTTTAGGTGTTACGGTTTATCCTAACCCTGCTCAAGACCTTGCTAACGTAAACTTTACTATGCCTACTACAGAAAACGTAGCATTAAGCGTTTACGATCTTGCAGGTAAAATGGTAAGCAACCAAACAATTGGTAAACTAGCTGCAGGAAAACAAAATATTGAGGTAAATACTTCTACCCTTGAAGCCGGTATTTACTTTGTACGCATTGCCGCAGGCAACATAAACCAAACCGTACGTATTGCCGTAACTAAATAACTAATAAAGGTTAGTCAATTCAGTTATTAAAAAATCCCTGCCAAATGGCGGG
>JBIPNX010000409.1:0-2761 GCA_044378145.1 Flavobacteriales bacterium
CGGTCATACCCTATTTCTATTATAAATCAGTCAAAAAACTGAATATCCTTTTAAAATGATTAAAGTAGAAAACCTAAGCAAGCATTACGGCAGCAACGAAGTTTTGAAAAATGTAAACCTTGATTTTTCAAACGGTGGAGTATATGGTATTGTTGGAGAAAACGGGGCAGGCAAAACAACACTTTTCAGGTGTATAGCGGGATTAGAAGATTACAAAGGAGAAATTACTTCTGAAGTTAGTCCGCTCAAAAACCACCTGGGACTATTATTGACCGAGCCATTTTTCTTTTCTAAAATAACGGGTAACGAATACATCAGGCTGCTGTGTAACGCTAGAAGCGTAATCCTGAAAGATATAGAGAGCAGAAACATATTTGAATTACCGTTGAATCAATATGCATCAACCTACTCAACAGGTATGAAAAAGAAGCTGGCACTTACGGCTATTCTTTTACAGGAGAACAAATATTATATTCTTGACGAACCCTTTAACGGTGTTGACATTCAAAGCAATATCATCTTAACAGAAATAATACACAAGTTGCGGGAGTTGAATAAAATTGTGATTATTTCGTCTCATATTTTTTCTACATTAAGTGATACTTGTGATGAAATACATTTGCTTCGGAAAGGCGAGCAAATTAAAACCGTACAGAAGAATGACTTCAAAAATTTAGAGGAAGAAATGAAAGCTATAACTGTGGGAAATAAAATTGAAAAGTTGGAGCTTAAATAAATGAATTTGAATTATTTAAAATTGCAGCTATATTTGTTTAAAACACTAAAATGAAAAAACAATTTTTAGTAGTTATAGCCCTGCTATTATTTGCAACCGCTATACAAGCCCAAATGCTGCCACAAACCATTACTGCCGACTCTTTAATGGCGGCCATGAAATGCCCTGATGCTAATTGCGCAAACGCTTTTGCATCAAACAACCATTTTTACCTAAAGATTAAAACCAATGTGGGTGGTTTGCAACATGTTTACGAAGGCAACGAAACCTACACGGCAGACGATGGTAAATGTTCGCTACCCGACGGGTTATCTATTATTATGGAAAAAAAGGCTGTAACAGAAATTACGTATAAAACTGTAGTAAAATCTACTTATACGGATATTGTTAACTACTTTGTAAAATATGGTTTCCGCACAATACTTACAGAAACGGAAGAAGATCCAGAAACAAAAAAAGATGTTGTTTTTACAACAATGGAATCTAACGAGGTTACAGCTTACCGTATTGTAACAGGCACCGAAACTAAAGTGGTTGATGGTAAAAATTGCACTATGTATACCATTACTATTGGGTTTACGTACTAGTAACCAGTAGTATTTTATTTTATGCAATCTCTTCCCTTTTTGCATCTATCAGCAAAAAGCTGATAGTATGAAGCATTTGATACTTATTTTTATTTGCATTGCTACTTATGTTGGTGCACAAACTAACAAACCTCATAAAAGCTTATTAAAAGCAACGGATATATTGTATTGCGCTACACTCAGCGATACAGCTCAGTTTGGTATGTATGTTCGCAAAAAGGGATTTGTACCTAAATCGGGTAATGCTAGCAGTATTAAAAGCTATACAAGCAACCAAGACATAGAAATCAGCATGCTGGTGGTTGATAGCCTTGATCAAAATACATTTACGTACAGAACTCCATCAGCCAAAATTGCCCATAGACAGGCATTTAACTTCTGGAAACAGGTCTTTATTTATGATAAAGCCAGCCGTATTGCAAGACGAAGAAATAATAAGCTACTGCATAGTAAAAGCAGCAGTAATAGGCCTACTAAATTTGCATACAGGATGATTAATCTAACCGAGCCACAATATTATATAACTATCGCCACAGATGTTACCACTCAACAGTATACTATAACCGTAAACTATACTGCCATTTATATTGTAGAAATAATCGCAAATTAGTTTACCTGCCTCTTATCTTCTGAATGCTCTTTTTAATTACGTTATTGCCGGGATGCGACTGTAATTCCTTTTGCAACTCGCTAACAATAAATGGCCTTAACTCGGCATGCACATAGTTAAAATAAAACTGGTGCCAGTTGCTATTGTTCAAAATAAAGGTGTTCCAATAATCGTGAAAACTCTCGTGCTTACGTTTTACAGTTAAGTCGGTACTGGCAACTAAAAACACATATTTACCGCCGGCTAAAGCACGGCGGTAAACTGCTTCCTCGTTCTCCTCAGAACTATATTGAAAATAGATTTTGTCCATAAATTACGATTAGTACTCCCGCCAAAGGGAGATACTAAAAGGATTAAATCTCGTTTTTGTTTACCCAGCCTTTAACTAAAAACAGGCGGCGGATTTTGCTGCGCGAGATTTCAAAATCGTCAAACTTCTGTTTATTTTCAGACACCAATAAAACCTTTTCGGGCTTGCTGCCTTTGCGTACATATTTAACCATGCGGCGCTCATCTGTTACAACAAGATAAATCTGGCCAAATTCAACAACATCTAAATCATAAATCTGTTTGCAGATAATAATATCTCCGTTAGAAATGCGCGGGTACATAGAGTGGCCCGATACCGGAACGGCAAAGTCACAATCCGCAAATCCTGGAACAAGCAGGCTTTCGCGGGCAACTTCTTTCCCATCGAAAATACGGTTTACGTTACCTGCAGTAACATCAACCTCGTAATAAGGCAGGGCACGCACTTTCTCGTTAAACATAGGGCCTACGCCGCTAAGCAGCCATTGTGTATTAAGGCCTTTAATGTTGCGCACAATA